>JABMOK010000009.1 GCA_013204155.1 Pseudohongiella sp.
ATCGAACACCGACATGTTTTTTCATACACAATCCCCCCCCCCCCCAACGACTCTTTCATCAGTGGAAGCCGTCGTCATTCTAGTTCAATTTAACCTTAGCGTGACGCGGATACGCGCCTTGAACCCGGTGCATCGAAGGCTATTTACTGACCTCGATCGCCAGAGAGATGAGGGGATTTGAGTACAAGCCTGCAATTTCAAGCTATACACCTGCCTGACCTTCCCAGTTAATTGCTAAATTCATTTCGCCGACCGGGAATCGCCACACGATGCTGGCCTATAACAGACTGCTGTAAAAACTTGAACCTATAATGTTAGTGGGTTAGTCTGAACTTACAGTTTTTCCTGTTCCATTTCGGGCTAAAAGGCATTCTGTCAATCGAATCAACAAGAGTGAAGTCATAACGAAAACAAGATAAATTCCGAAGCCAGGCTTACTCCTATGAAAAAGCACCCTCACTTGGCTAGAAAACTGTCCCTGCTGTATTCACAGTGTATTAACCCCTCAATTCAGACCAATGCCGATTTAGCCACAGAGTTAGGCATTTCCCGACAAGCTATCAGCAAATGGACACATGGCTCTGAAACCAATGAGGGAGATCGCATTCCCAATAGTCAAATTCAAAACGTTTCAGTTCTATTTGGTATTGAGCCGCATTGGTTTACTTTAGAAATTGATAAATTTGATGCCAGACTTCAACAAAAGTTCGAGCTTGATTCAAGTGGACATCACATAGGACCAGAAAAGCTCTCAGTATCTCTGCTGCCTATAACCAATCTGCAAGTGTTTGGCAGGGAAGCTGAATTAAATTCACTTGAGAAGGCCTGGAAAGAAGCCAAAACCAATGTCATGCAGGTTATCGCCTTTGGTGGTGTAGGGAAAAGCACCTTGATTAATAGTTGGCTATCGAGTCTCGATAGTAACAAATATCTCGGCGCAAAAAGGGTATATGCGTGGTCGTTCTATTGGCAGGGAAGCGGTGCGGAAGTTAAGTCGTCGGGGGACTACTTCATAGAGCATGCACTGGAGTGGTTTGGTGATGAGCGGCCGACGGAAGGAACACCCTGGAGTAAAGCCGCGCGTCTTGCCAATCTGATCCGAAGCGCTAGAACCCTGCTGATTCTCGATGGCCTCGAGCCCCTGCAATATCCACCAGGGCATAATCAGGGTTTGGTAGAAAATCCAGCGGTGGCGTTGTTGATCAGGGAACTCGCTTCGGACAACAATGGTTTATGCCTTATCACATCACGTCTACCCGTCTCTGATCTTATTTCTTTTCAGGATGGTCGGGTGCAGACATTAGAGCTGGACCACCTTACTACCGAAGCGGGTATAGGACTGCTTAAAAGTTTAGGTATAGAAGGTGAGAACTCCGAGTTCGTTTATGCAGTGAATGAGTACGCCGGGCATCCTCTGTGTTTGTCACTACTCGGAGGGTATCTCAACGTAGTTCACGATAGCGACATTGATAAATTTCGGGAATTGGAATCACTCATAGATGCGCAAGGTTTGGGCGCACATGCCCGGAAATTAGTAAGAGCATATTTGGCGTGGTTTAAGAACTCACAGGAAAATGCCTTACTGTATATGCTCGGCTTATTTGATCGAGCGGTGTCTTTAGACGAACTAAAAGCACTGAGTAACAAAGAGCCAATAGCGAATCTAACCCAGGAACTGGTCAAGCTGACGAAAATGCAGTGGGGCTATGGGCTTAAGAAGCTGGAAGATGCAAATTTAATCTCCATCGATAACAGGACTGGCACTACCATGATCGATTGCCATCCCCTGGTGCGAGATTTTTTGGCGGACTACCTGAAACACGAACAGCCTGAAGTATGGGAAAAAGGGAATAGTCTGATTTTTCGATACTTGAAAAATACGGCGACAGAAAATCCGAAAAACAGGGAGCAGCTGGAACCTTTATTTCGTGCAGTAATACATGGTACCAGAGCAAAGTTGTTCGAAGAGGCATTCCAACTTTATTTTGAAAGGATAAAAAAGCGCTATTGTATGTTGACAGACGGTTCTCATCACACCGATCAAAGCTGTATCAAGGCTTTTTTTAGTAAGGCTTGGTCAGAGCCGGTAGAGGATCTATCCGAGGAGGCGAAATTTCATCTACTTTCGAGTGCCGCCACCAATTTAATGTCTCTTGGGAAAATAGGGGAAGCAATTGATCCATCGGTAATAAGTATCAATGGGTTTATTGCGCAGGGCAAATGGCTGGAAGCAGCGATGGCAGCGGGGCCATTTACTTCTATGCTCATTGCCACGGGAAGATTGGATGAAGCTATTTCCTTAATGGACGAATTAGAAGATTGTGTGGATAAATCTAACAATATTGCAATACAAGCTATCTCATGGAATTTTCGTGCTTATGCTTACTATCTCCATGGTGATAACAAGAAAGCCAAAGATTTATTTGAACAGGCAGAAGAGATTCTGATTCGGTCTGAGCTGGAGATTCCAGTTACGTTTCCAACAATAAGCTCGTACTACTGCAAGTTCCTCCTGGATACTGGTGAGCATCAACAAGCGTTGCAGAGATCGTTAAAGACATTCGCCTGGAGGCAATTAAAATCATGGCAAGTAGCCATTGATACAACCTCACTTTACGCAAGTGATCTTCTGGTGTTGGGACTGATATTTTTGCAGCTTGGTGATCTAAAAAATGCGGAAAAGCATCTCAACCAGCAGGTTGAGTTGTTCAAATCTGCGGATGAATGGCTGTACTTGCCTACGGGACTAATCTCCAGAGCCAAATATTTTATTGAATCTAACAACTTTCTCGAAGCGGAGCAGGATTTGGAAGAGGCGCTGAGCATTTCTGTGAGAACGGACGCAAAATTTGCCCAATGGGAAGCCTGTATTTGCTTCGCGGAACTGAGTTTGAAGCAACAGAATTATGGATCGGGTTTGAGCTACCTCGACAGAGCCAGAAAATTACCGGGCATGGAGATTTATCGATTTCGAGAAGCAGAAATCGCGGCATTGGGAAAATGTCTTGAAGTAAATGCAAGGCAGGCAGCCAGATGAGGTGGATAATTCTCCGCTGAGGAAATTCGATATTTTTCTGCGTCGCGCAGGCATTATGTTGGAACTATTTTTTGTAGTGTGGATTTTAGCAATGGAACCTACAAAATATGCCAGGATGATTTTATTGGTATAAAAAAATGATACCGACACATTACTCATGCGAGAATAGGACCCATGCGAGAATAGGACCCATGCGAGAATAGGACCCACAAAATGAAAAGAACACAGTTTAGAATGGCTGCGCATTTTCAACTAGCGTTGTTGCTACTTGCCCTGTTTCAGGCCAATTTTAAATCACTAGCCCAGGAGTTGGTCAGCGCCGAGACTCAGCCTCTGGCGATAAACCTCGCGGAAATTAACTGGGGCCCAGCGGGTGGAGGTAATGGCTTTCCCGTTGGTGTTCGCACCGAGCGTCAAGGCACGGACCCGGTTACTGGGGGCATTACTTACTACGCTATGTTTCCGTCGGGTTCGCACTTTGACCTGCATTGGCATACCTATGACGAGCACGTCGTGGTGGTGCAGGGTTCGGTAACAATCGTTTTAGGAGAACAGAGTCATTCACTTGGGGTGGGAAGTTATGTCGTCATTCCTGGCAAGATGAATCACTCCTGGGATATACCCAAAGGTGAGGATGCGGTGATTGTAGTAAGACGAGGGGGGCCTGCAGATTTTCACTTTGTTGATCAGTAGCTATCGGATTTTCGAGCGTAAGATAGCCAATACTTTTCCAGAAATTGAGCAACGGTATTGACGGGGAAACTAATTTTCCTGCTGTTGCGTAAAACAGAGCATAAAATTAGTCCAAAAAAAAGGGTCGAATAAATTCGACCCTTTCTCGTACGGCTTTTTCTAAGCAGAAATTAGTCGTTACCAGCTACTGAACGCTCTTCTTTCGCTTTACGGTCGGCGACTAGTGTCTCAAATCCCTCGTCATCCAGATGCGTCACAGCAATCCAGGCGTGAGTCATTTCATCACCGGTGCGGCTTCCACCCATTACATACATATCTGGATCAGGGTTGTTGGGATTGGCAGAAGTATTGTCATACCACTGCTTCAAAACCAATACCGCGCCAGCAGGTAACAGAGGCGCTACATCGGGTTCATAGATGTGACTGTGATGCCAGGTAGCACTCCACTTCGAAATCTGACTAACCTGTTCAGTGCGACCAGTTTCTGGATAGAAAATTTCCAGAGAGGCAGCATTCATGCGCAGGTGACCATGAGGCTGGAAGCTATCGATTCGAACCGGGTGATCAAATGAATGAAAACCCTGAGTCATTGTGTAGCCATTGGGTGGAACAACCAGGTCTGCTTGCGGGCTGATTTGATACAGCTTCAGATCCTGCTTGTATTTGGCTTCTGCGGCATAGCCTTCAGGGTGTAACCAAAGACCAATCTCAACGACGTTATCTTTGATCATCTGTCCTTCGGCTGTTGCACCAACACCACCTGGGAACATGTGAATACTCCAGGAAACTACGGCGTTAGCTGGAATAGTACGGCATACGCCTTCAGGAACGATTTCGCCCCATTTGCCCATGGCATACTCTGTCAGCTGACCGTAGCGCTCATAGCTGCCATCTTCGTTTATAGTTGAAACAGAAGAATTGGCGTGGTGAACTACTGCTTTAGCATCGCCTCTTGGCTTCACCTGAACGGCCTTGATGCAACGATCAGTAGTTATGCCACTGTCAACGTAGTGGTTACTCCACAAGTCATTACCGTCGGCAGGGATGTCCATAGAAATGGATGGAATGATCAGGTTTGGCTCACCAAACTGACTGATAAAATTCCAAGCATCGGGATCGTTTAATTCTGGCGCAGGAACAACAACATCGGGATCACCCATTGGAGAGCCCTGGTTTACCCAGGCGACAATGGTATCAATTTCTTCTTGCTCAAGACGCCAGTCACCCTGCAAATCCTGAATACCGATGCCATGGTCGTAGGCATAGGGAGGCATGTCTCGGTTAGCCACCTTGAGTTGAATCAGCGGGGCCCAGGGGCGTACCTGATCATAATTGGTGAGTTGCATGGGACCGATACCGCCTTCGCGGTGGCAGACCACACAATTCTCATTAAGAATTCGACCAACGTCACCATTATAGGTAACGGCGTGGTCGGCATCAGCTTGAGCCATTGCCTGAGTCTGAAACCCAAGTAATGCGAGGGCTCCAAGGCCCAACCAGCTGTTTGAAATTTTCATGTATCTCTCCTCTGAGGGCTATTTGGATCCATAATTCAAAGAAACTAGATCCAGCAGTTTCACAGTCTACTTCTTTTTAGATTGGGGAGAAACAAGGAAATGGCTTAAAAAATGTAATAAATAGTAACAAAAAAGGCCGCTTGAAATCATTCCAAGCGGCCTTTTTGTTTTTTCTAACGCGGATCAGAGGCTGATTTTTTAGTCGTTTCCAGCCAGTGAGCGCTCTTCTTTCTCTTTGCGATCTGCAACAATTTTCTCATAACCGGCATCGTCGAGGTGGGTTACCGCGATCCAGGCATGGGACATCTCGTCACCAGTACGACTGCCGCCAACAACCCACATGTCGGGGTCTGGGTTATTTGGATTAGCGGCCGTGTTGTCGTACCACTGCTTGATGATTAATACCGCACCCACAGGAAGTAGGGGTGCTGCATCCGGCTCATACAGATGGCTGTGATGCCAGGTGGCACTCCAATTGGAGATTTGGCTTATCTGCTCGGTACGGCCTGTTTCCGGGTAGAAAACTTCCAGAGAGGCGGCGTTCATGCGCAGGTGGCCATGGGGCTGAAAGCTGTCGATACGAACCGGGTGATCAAACGAATGAAAACCCTGAGTCATCGTGTAGCCATTCGGTGGCACGATTAACTGGCCGGCTTCATAGCCGCTACGCAGTTGATAGAGTCTCAAGTCTTGCTTGTACGGGCTTGTTTCTGCAATGAAGTTCTCATCATGAAACCAAAGTCCAATTTCTACCACATTGTCTTTGATCATGAGCCCTTCGGCTGTTCCACCAACACCGCCGGGGAACATGTGAATGTCCCATGACACTCGAGAGCCAGCGGGGATTGTGCGGCAAACACCTTCAGGGATAACTTCGCCCCATTTGCCCATCGCGTACTCAGTTAATTGACCGTAGGGCTGGAACTCACCATTTTCGTCTGGCGCCTCAAGATCGGAGTTGGCGTGGTGAACCACTGCCTTGGCGTCGCCGCGAGGTTTAACCTGCACAGCCTTGATGCAGCGATCTGCCGTCACGCCGGTATCTACATAGTGCTTGCTCCACAGATCATTGCCGTCAGCAGGGATATCCATCGCCACGGAAGGGATAATCAAATCTGGCTCGCCGAATGCGCTAGCAAATGTCCACTGATCAGGATCTGGCAAATCAGCCGCCGCAGGAACGATATCGGTGTCGCCTAAAGGAGAACCCTGGTTTACCCAAGCGACGATGGTATCGATTTCTTCTTGTTCAAGACGCCAATCACCCTGTAGATCCTGAATTCCAATGCCATGATCATAGGCATAGGGAGGCATCTCACGATTGGCCACGCGCATCTGAATTAGCGGTGCCCAGGGGCGTACCTGATCATAGCTGGTGAGTTGCATGGGACCGATGCCACCCTCACGGTGACAGACCACACAATTCTCATTCAGTATTCGACCAACATCACTGTTGTAAGTAATGGCGTGATCGGCATCAGCCTGTGCCATTGCCTGGGTCTGAAACCCAAGTAATAGAAGGGCTCCAAGGCCTAAGCAGGATTTTAGTATTCGCATGTCTCGCTCCTATGAGAGTTCAATTTTTTAGATCGATAAGCAGGGAAAAGTTCTTCCATAAGTTTCACAGTCTACTCCCTTTAGGCTTGAGGACAAACAAGGAAGTCGCATAAATTAGCAAAAAATACAGCAAAAAAGGTCGACTGGAGTGAATTAAGCCGGCCTTTTTGTGGGTTTTAAGCGAGAGGACAGGTTTTAGTCAGATCCAGCCAGAGCGCGTTCAGCTTGAGCTTTACGTTCTACGGCGATCTTCCCATAGCCTTCATCCGCAAGATGAGTCACCGCAATCCAGGCAGGAGTCATCCCATCGGCGGTACGGCCGCCACCCGTTACCCTTGCATCTGGCTCCGGGGGAATTGGGACTGGCTGCTGTGTTGTCATACCATGGATTGATCACAGGGGGGCACGATAAGCGGGTCTTGATGCTTATTCGTCGCTCCTCAAAAGCAATCTAACGATCTGATTTTATGGATAAAAGACTAGGGCCAAATATTTTTACGACAGAATATTTAACTGGATAGAGGCTACCTATCTGGTTGCGGAGGAATTTAGGTAATTGTGCTTAATTGAAAGAATAGCAGGCAAAAAAAACCGGTTGGATTAGCGCCAACCGGTCTTTTCTAACCACCCCACTCCAGGAGCAGGGTTATTTTCTTAGTCGTTTCCAGCTACTGCGCGCTCTTCTTTCGCTTTGCGCTCGGCAACCATCTTCTCAAAGCCATCCTCGTCGAGGTGAGTCACCGCGATCCAGGCATGTGACATTTCATCACCAGTACGACTGCCACCGTAAACCCACTGATCAGGATCTGGGTTATTGGGGTTATTCGCTGTGTTGTCGTACCACTGTTTAATTACCAGTACGGCGCCAGCGGGTAGCAAAGGTGCTGCATCTGGCTCATACAGATGGCTGTGATGCCAAGTCGCACTCCAGTTGGAGATTTGGCTGATCTGCTCGGTACGGCCAGTTTCTGGATAGAAAACTTCCAGAGAAGCGGCGTTCATGCGCAGGTGACCGTGTGGCTGAAAGCTGTCGATACGAACCGGGTGATCGAAAGAGTGAAAACCCTGAGTCATTAGGTAGCCGTGAGGTGGGACTATTAGCTCGTCAGCCTCGTAGCCTTCTCGTAGCCCGTATAAAGACAAATCCTGCTTGTATGCGGTCTTTTCATAGCCTTCTTCGTGAAACCAGACTCCGATTTCAACCACATTGTCTTTGATCATCTCGCCTTGCGCTGTAGCACCAACGCCGCCTGGGAACATGTGAATATCCCAAAGCACTTGTGAGTTGGCAGGCAGTGTTCGGCAAACGCCTTCGGAGGGGACTTCGCCCCATTTGCCCATGGCATATTCAGTTAGCTGCCCGTATCTTTCCAGCTCACCGAATTCATTTTCTACGAATACAGAAGAGTTAGCGTGATGAACCACGGCTCTTGCATCACCGCGCGGCTTAACCTGAATCGCTTTAATGCAGCGATCAGCGGCTAGGCCACTAGGCACATACTCTTTGCTCCACATATCGTTGCCATTAGCAGGAATATCGAGAGGTGTAGAGGCGATAATCAGATTTGGCTCGCCGTATTGGGGAGCAAAGTTCCACGCGTTTACATCACGTACTTCTGCAACCGGTGGTACGATGTCGGCATCGCCTAAAGGCGAGCCTGCATTTACCCACGCAACGACAGTATCAATTTCATCCTGATCAAGTCTCCAATCAGCTTGCAGATCTTGAATACCAATTCCATGATCGTAGGCATACGGAGGCATTTCTCTGTTCGCTACGCGCATCTGAATCAGCGGCGCCCATGGGCGAACCTGTTCAAACGTAGTGAGTTGCATTGGACCAATACCACCCGCCTGGTGACATACCACACAATTCTCATTGAGGATTTTAGCCACATGGGTGTTATAGGTAATTTGATCGTCCTGCGCCTGAACGGCCTGTAGGCTAAGCGCACAGACAGCGCCCCCAGCTAACATGCTGATTTTGCGCATTTTTTTCCAACTTTGCACTGTTTTCATGCTTTTCTCCTCGATGCGAGATTACGGGCAAATACATTTTAAAAATGTTAGTTGTAGACATCTGAAAACTCTGCCGACGGCGGCGATTTTCGATGTCGCATTGCAATTATCTGCAACAATTTATTAGCGATAAGCCTTTCTGTATCTACTACTGCCAGTGGATACAATACAGCCACTTAAAGCTAAATCAGTTAACCGACTGTTGGTCACAACAGTCGGTTGCAAAAAGTCCTAGCGAACGGTCACATGCTGATAAACATTAGACCAGCAGCATTGGTCGCCATTCGAGCTTTCCGGCGCGGAAAAATTATCCACCTTGGTGCTGATGATGTAATCACCGGGCTCTGAAAAAGTAGCATAGACGTTCGCAACGCCTGCTCCGCCCTTAACGGGAACCGCATTAACCGCAGGCTCTCGGAAAAATCTAAAACGACGGTCATCTTCTTTGTAAGGGTTTTCCTCGACTATGGTCGATTCGTGGCGAGTAAATTCAACATCGCCAGGGCCCTGCCATTTGTTAAATTCCACGCCTATATCCAGCGGCTCACCGAAGCGAGGATCTTTTGGATCACGCATGGAAGGGTCACTGACATTGACGGTTATCACTACCGGCGTACCAACGGCGACAGGTCCGCCCGTGCGGGGGCCATGGTGCGCGGTTAAACCCGCTGCTAGAGGACCATTCTCACCGATACCAACCAGCGGCTGCATGGAGCCCTGAGGGCGAGGTCGAATAAAATCCAGTTCATAGGCGGAAGTACCCCAGCGGCCAGGCACTTTTAGATCTTCACCGGTGCTGCTCACCAGATGCCACCAGACGTCAATTTCCTTCTGATCATTTGGTACGGTAACAGCGAAGATGCCAGTAGAGCGGCCTGCAGGGAAATGGGTCGGCTGTTGGCCATTGCGTCCAGCGGGCTCAATGTAGTTGTTGGGGCCCAGAGGGATATCAACCGCCTCTTTGTTCCTGTTAATGGTACCGAAAGAGAAACTTATAGTACCGTCTGCATTGGCGATCCAGCCTTCCAAGACGGGAATAATGGGCAAGCCATCAGGAGGCGTCAGGGACAAAAATCGAGGTTGCTTGTCTTGCGCTTGCGCCGAAATGCTAAAGGCGACCAGCAGTCCAAGAATTAGTGAAACTAGTGGTTTATGTATTTGTTGCATTGATCTTTTCTCCAAAAAAAGCGGGTTCCTAAAAGAACCATTTTCTCGTATCTGTGTGTTGTGATTCTGAAAGCCAGAGACGAAATCTCATAATAGATCTGTTCAATCTACTCAAACAGGGCGCAAGGATAAACGCCATTTTCCGCCGAGTCTAGTTATGCCCTTGAGCATAAGGCAATCAATTGTAAGTAATTGTTACTTTTGCAAAGATCAGGCTCCAGTTACAATTTTTTCAGTCTTGCCGACAAGCTTTCAGAAATACCGTATCTTCATCGTTTATACAGCGAGACTTCCGCTTTCACAATTGTCAGCGATGGCTTTTGCGTGACAGGATTCCCCCTTTCGTAATTCGCTTGATCTAGATCAATTATTCGCGATGTTTTTGGCCAAAATTCCAGCCATGCATAAATAAGTTCAAACTTGGCATGGGAAAAGCTGAGGCAAAACAACAGGCTGGCAGGGGGCAGAAGCCGAGAGTTTGTAACAAGATTGTTACAAATCAGAGCGCAAACGGGCAATGAGGCCGCTGCCGATAATAAACAGAAAATCGAATTCCGGTTATACTCCATCGAATCACCCTTGATTCGGAAGCAGGCGGTAGCGCAGTAACAATTGCTATTGTGCTATTACTCGTTCTCTGGCTTGAGTTTATCCGTCGTATTCGTTGGTTTAACAGGTCGTTGGTTTAACTAGTTGCGTAAATATTGGTCAGATAAACAGTAGATACGTCATTTGGACTTTTGTCATGAGTAGTAAATATCTAGCCGTATTTTCCCTGGTTTGCTCCGTCTGGTCGGTCTCCTCCCAAGGGGCTCTCGATCGTGTGAGTGATTTCGCATTGCTTGATGACGGCGGTGAATTTCATCAGCTGAGTCGCTATCAACATCGCCGTGCAGTGGCCTTGATGTCTTATGTAGCGGGATGCGCATCAATGGAATCCAGGTTGGCAGAATTTAAGGCTCTGCAATCCAGCTACAGCGATCAGGGTATTGAGTTTTTGTTAATCGACTCGCAGGATTTGGTGCGCACGCCGCTTCGCACCCTTAATACCGGTCTGCCGGTGCTTGAAGATGGCGGGCAATTGGTGTCGGAGGCTCTGGGCATTCAGCATGCAGGCGATGTCGTGGTGCTGAACCCGGAACGACTGAGTCTCTATTATAAGGGGCCGGTATCGGCCGAACTCGGCGCTACGCTCTCCAGCGTGTTGGAAGGGGGCCTGGAGAATACTGTTACAGGTGAAGAATCAGCCTCCCCAGAGGCGGCTTGTGAAATTGAATATCCTGTTCAGGCGTTGCACGCGAGTTCACCACCGGACTATGCAACAGAAGTAGCGCCAATCATTATTAAGAACTGTGCCGAGTGCCATCGCCAGGGAGGCGTTGGACCCTTTGCCCTCGATAGTTACATCATGCTGCTGGGCTGGTCACCGATGATCAAGGAAGTACTGCTGAACAAGCGTATGCCCCCCACCCAGGTCGATCCCTATATTGGTCATTCCGATAGTGCGCGCTACCTGTCGAAACACGATTTGCAAACATTGATTCACTGGATAAACAACCGAGCGCCCCGTGGCGATGTTGAAGCGGATCCTCTGGAGTCAATTCAATGGGCAGACAATTCAGCCTGGTTGTATGGTGAACCCGACTACATTGTTACCGGGCCTAACAATGCAGTGCCAGCCACGGGTGTAATGGACTATATCTATGATGATGTGGAGCTACCCTTCGAGGAAGATAAGTGGCTGCGGGCAGTTCAATACAAAGCGGGTGATGCCTCGGTGTTGCATCACCTGATGACATTTGTTACCGCACCGGAGGAAGACTTTTGGGGCGATGAACGCGACAGCGAATCGGTTACCCGCCGCTTCGTCGAAGGTTATGCGCCCGGCAAAATGAACGCTGTCGAGTTTCCGGCAGGAACCGGGGTACTGATTCCCCGGGGACATAAATTGTCTATGCAGTTTCACTATGTCACCAATGGCCAGTCGACCACTGATGAAACCCGGCTCGGCTTATATTTCAGTGACGAGCCAGCACTGCAAGAAAAATTGACCCAGGCAGTGGCATCGAGATTTGTTTTGCCCGCTAACGAGAACAATCACGCGATGCATGCTCAGCATGTTTTCGATGAAGATATTATAATTACCGGTGTGCGAGCCAGAATGAATTTTCGTGGCAAGAAAATGAAGTTTGCGATTGAGCTTGCTGATGGGTCATTGAAAGAATTCTTCAGTGTGCCGGCTTATAACTATGGATGGCAGCCACACTATCTACTGGATCAAGTTGAGCGAGTTCCCGCGGGCAGTAAGGTGCATATAATCGGTGCCTTCGATAACTCTATCTCCAATCCGTCTAATCCAGACGCCTCGAAGGAAGTCACCTTTGGCCTGGAAAGCTGGGAGGAAATGTTTACCGGCTACATCACCTATCACAAAGCTGTTGACTAAAACTGTAGCGAGCACAAACAGTTCAGTCTGTATATTCTAAATCGATTGATTGTCTTTCTGTCTATAGCAATAGAAATCACAGCAATAGAAATCGTGTTCAAATAGCCTGGCTAACCGAACTAGTAATAACATCTAAGCAAGGAAAGAACTGGAAATGTCTGATCCCGTTGGCAAGCAGATTTATTATGGCTGGAAGATCGTCGCTGCCATATTGGTTCTTCTCACCTTTTCCAGTGGCCTTAGTTTTTATAATCATTCAATTTATCTCAACGCCCTCGCTGCACAGCCTGCTTTCGATGTGCAAACCGCTTCTCTGGCTGTATCTATCTTCTTTCTTAGCGGGGGCATAGCCGGATTGTGGGTGGCCAAGTGGGTGCAGGAATATGACCCGCGAATCTGCATAAGTGCCGGAGCAGTGATCTCATTTATTGCGCTTAGCTCGCTTGCCTATGTAGAAACGGTATGGCAACTTTTTGTAGCCTATAGCTTCTTCGGTGTGGGGTTTTCTGCATCCTCGTTGATTCCAGCTACCACACTGGTTGCTCGCTGGTTTCATAAAAAGCGCGCGATGGCTCTGTCTATTGCATCGACAGGTTTGTCTCTGGGCGGTGTCATTCTCACTCCGCTTTGTGTGTTGTTGGTTGAGTCACTTAGTTTCAAGGTTGCCGCACCAATAATGGGTGTTATGTATATTGTTGGGATTATTCCGGTGGCCTGGATCTGGTTGCGAGCCAGTCCAGAGTCAATGGGGCTTGAGATTGAAGGTGGTCAACTTGCTAAAACAAGCCATTCTCAAAGCGATGAAGCGGCTTCGCAGACAGAGTTGCACAACAACAAGGCCATCCATTCTGCATCTGACGGCATTTCCTTCAAGCAAGCGAGAGGCGGAAGATTCTTTTGGGGGATAGCTTTTGGCTATATATTCCTGATGATGGCGCAAGTTGGTGGCATTGCCCATCAATACGGTCTGGTCAGGGAATTGCTTGACGAGGCCGAGACGGCACTAGTCGTGGCTATTCTACCGGTTGCCAGCATCATCGGGCGTCTGCTTGGAGGCTGGATGGTGGGCCAGATGTCAATTCGGCTATTTGCAATTTCGATGATGATTCTTCAGTCGCTGTCTTTGATTCTTTTGTCCTCTGGCTTCAGTGTTTTCACTCTGTGTCTGGGACTGGCCCTGTTTGGAACTACGGTTGGGAATTTATTGATGTTACAGCCTCTGTTGATCGCCGAGGCCTTTGGCGTGCGCGAGTATGCGAGGATATTCTCGGTGGTCAATTTGATGTCTTCCTGGGGAACAGCGGCGGGTCCTGCGGTGCTGGGCTTCGCCTATGCCGCGAGCCAAAACCAGTACAATCTGTCCTATACCATAGCGGCAGCGGCCGGGGTCTTGGGTTTGTTATTGTTTCTCGCTGGCGGAAAGCTGAAAGAGTAGGACCGGTCAGAATTTATTTTTGTGTCGTATCAGGTGAAAAGATTAGCCCACTCAGCAGGCATTCGCGTAACGTTTCCCTGCGTGTCAGTCCAGACATGTCGAGTAAAACCGCTTACCAATAGTTTCTCGTTGTTCAAATCGATAACTTCATAGGCGAAGCTTACTCGTCTGCTTCTGTTTTCCTCGATCCAGGTACGAATTTTTACCCGATCCCCGTAACGCAGACTGCCGACATAGCGGACCCCCACCTCGGTAACTGGCAGACGATACCCGCTAGCCTCTATGACGGCGTAATCTTTACCCATATCTCGCATGAATTGACTACGCCCCTCTTCGAAGTAAACCAGGTAGCTGGCATGGTGAACAACTCCCATGGCATCAGTTTCGGCGTAGCGGACGGGGAAAGTGGTCTCTACTATCTCCGTTTCTACTACATCTATTTTCACTACATCCGCTTCTACTACATCTGTTTTTACATCAATAGGCTTGTCGGTGGAGTGCATAAAGCAGTTCTCAGGGCGGAATGGTTTGGGATTTCTATTATAGCCAGAGAAATTGTCATCCGGGTGCGCACATGGAATTATTTTTTTGCGCAGCTGATCGCTGTGTTTTGCTTGAATTATCTGCTAATTTTGGAGGGTACTGTCAGGTAAAGCCAATTATTGGAATAGCTAAGGTGGTAATTATTGAGGGCCTGTTACGTGCAGATGTCGTGGCATACTCTTTTCCTGGCATCAGTCATGACCGAGACTTAAAGTAGAAATTCTAGAATATGTTAAATTTTCCTGAGCCGCCGAAGAATTATAGTTCAGTCTTTTTAGAGGAAACGGATAAGCCGCTTCCGAAGAAAATTGATCAGCGAACGCGTTATGCTTTTTTCAGTACTATTGCCACCGGAGGCAAATCACTGATCAAGTCTTGTAAAGATCTGCACCTGTCGCGCTTCGTTTGTTACAAGACCCTCAAGCCCGAGTTTGCCAACGATGAAATTGAAGAAAAACGCTTGATCCGGGAAGCCCGGGTGACGGCGATGCTGCAACATCCGAATACCGTCCCTACCTATGAGCTGGGGAGGGACAGCAAGGGGAATTGTTACTTCACCATGAAGCTTGTTCACGGATATACCTTGCGGGAAATTCTGGATTATAGAGAGCGCTATGACTTAACCCAGTTGATGGACGTCATACTTCAGGTTGGCTATGCACTGGAATATGCTCACACTCATGGCGTGGCGCATCGTGACATTAAACCCGAAAATATTCTCGCCGGTCCTTATGGCGAAGTTTTACTGCTCGACTGGGGGCTGGCTAAAGTGTGGCATCCCGATGGCAGCTCGGTAGCCGATGAGGAAACAGCCCCTTCTGACATACAAGACATTACTCTCACCGGGCAGGGGAAGGCGCAGGGGACTGTCCACTATATGTCGCCGGAGCAAATTAATCTGGACCCGGCGATTGATCATCGCACCGATGTATTCAGTCTGGGTGCCGTGTTGTATGAGGTCCTCTGTGGGCACACTGCACCGGTGGGAGATAAGCTACATCAGGTAATCGACAGTGTGTTAAATGATACGCCTGCACTTCCTTCGGAAATGACCACGCAGCGAGTTCCGCCGCTACTGGAAGAAGTTGCGATGCGCTGCCTAAGCAAAAATCCGGATGATCGATATAGCAGCATGGCGGAAATGTTGCGCATGCTGCATCGGGATTGGCGCTCAACACTGGCCGGTGGGCCCTGAACCCGGCAGGTATTTCAGCGCGGTTTCTCAATTGTTGTTATCAGACTCAATCAGTAAGCTGGCAGTGAGAACAGATGCAGATGCTTGATGCAGAAATTCTACTTCGAAATGACTGCTGGGGACTTCAACAGACCATTAAAAAATGGTTAATCGACAGGACAGGCAAATGAGTACCCGATCACTAGTTACCCTTGTTGGTATTGTTTTATTGAATTTTATTGCAATACAGGAAATGTTGGCGCAAGAAGCCGAACTCATTTTCCTGGGTGACAATATTATTACCATGGATGATTCGGAAGTTAGCGCGGTCGCGGTGAGTGGTGATCGAATCATAGCGACCGGGACAATTCCCGAAATTCTTCAGTTGCGCGGCCAATCGACGCGCGTCATAGAACTGGGTGACCAGGCACTATTGCCGGGGTTCATTGATGCACATGGTCATTTTTCATCAGTTGCTCGTTATACCGATTTACTGGACTTGTCTTCGCCACCGGTAGGGGGAGTAAACAATATTGATGACATAGTAAGACTTATTCGACGGAGGATAGAGCAGCAACAAATACCAGCCGGGGAATTGGTATACGGATTCGGTTACGACGATTCCTTGTTAGCCGAGCAGCGGCATCCGACTCGCGACGACCTGGATCGTGCTTCGACCAACCATCCCATCGTAATTCGTCATGTCTCCGGGCATTTGGCGGTAGCCAATTCATTCGCCCTGGAGCAGGCCGGTATTTCGGCGCTAAGTCAAAACCCGGCAGGTGGAATTATACGCCGTAGAGAAGGAACTAATGAGCCCAATGGCGTGATGGAAGAAACGGCGTTGGGTGTTATTCCAGGATCCAGTGCTAATCTGAGTCCAGAGAAAGCCGCGCAATTGCGCAGAGCCGCAATTGATCTGTATGCCGGTTATGGAATTACCACCATTCAGGATGCCAATGTCGGCCTGGATTATGTCCAGAGGACGCGGGAAGAAGCCAGGGTCGAACCCTTTAAGGTAGATATCGTAGCCTATGTGTTAGCCAATTCGCTCAGCGATGAGGTGTTGCAGACAGTCACTCATGAGCCGAACTACACCGATGGTTTTCGGGTAGGGGGAGTCAAGTTTACCCTCGATGGCTCCCCTCAGGGCCGAACTGCCTGGATGTCCATGCCTTACGATCAGGGTCCGCCAGGAGCCGATTCGAACTATGTCGCTTACCCCAGCTACGATCCTGAAGCTTATAAGGCCCGCATGCCAGGATTGTTGGCGAGAGGCGTGCCAGTGCTGGCGCATGCCAATGGTGATGCCGCAATTCAAATTATGCTTGATGGAGTGGAGGCGGCTCTCGCCGGACATCCGAATCTTGATCATCGCTCGGTAACAATTCATGCGCAATTAGTCAGGCCGGATCAACTGGATAGAATGAAAGCCTTGGGTATTATCCCCTCTTTCTACTCTGTTCATCCGTATTTCTGGGGTGATTGGCACCGGCTGAGTTTTGGTGAGCAGCGCGCCAGTTTTATTAGTCCAGTGCAAGCCACTATCGAGCGTGGAATCCCTTTCACTGTACACAATGACTCTCCTATTGTGCCTCCAGACATGATGCGTTTGTTATCGATAACAGTTAATCGGGTGACACGAAGTGGCTATGTGCTGGGGCCTGATCAACGCGCCACCGTCATGCAAGGCTTGTATGCCATAACGCAGGGGGCGGCCTATCAATATTTTGAAGAAGATGAGAAAGGGTCGATCACACCGGGTAAGCGGGCAGATCTGGTTATTCTACAACACAATCCAACCAGGATAGACCCCTTGGAGATTGGAAATATTGCCATTATTGAAACATTCTCCCGTGGCCAATCGGTGTATCAACAGTAATAAAACTATCAATTCAGGAGTTTGACATGAAGGTCGCGTTTATTGGTTTAGGTGTAATGGGATACCCCATGGCCGGTCACTTGAAAAATGCAGGCATGGAAGTATGTGTCTTCAATCGCACTACAGAAAAAGCCGAGCGCTGGTGTGAGCAATATAAGGGAGACATGGCCCTTTCTCCTAAAGCGGCGGCCGAGGGCTGTGCCGTCGTTCTCAGCTGTGTCGGCAATGATGAGGATGTGCGGCAGGTCATTCTGGGCGACGAAGGGGCTCTGGCGGGGATGGCTACAGGTTCAATCCTGGTGGACCACACCACCGCCTCCGCGTCGTTAGCCAGAGAAATCAATAAGGTGGCAGGTGATTTAGGTATAGGTTTCTTGGACGCACCTGTTTCAGGTGGTCAGGCTGGCGCTGAAAATGCGGCTCTCACCGTGATGGTTGGCGGCAGTCAACAAGACTACGGTGTGGCGAAGCCGGTTATCGATGCGTATTCCAAATTCAGCAAACTGCTAGGTCCCTCTGGCAGCGGCCAGCTAGCCAAGATGGTTAATCAGATCTGTATTGCCGGTATCGTGCAAGGTCTGGCCGAAGGACTAAGCTTTGCCAGCAAGGTGGGTCTGGATGGTGAGGCTCTTATTGAAACCATTTCCAAGGGTGCTGCCGGTTCCTGGCAGATGGACAATCGTTACAAGACCATGCTGGCCGACGAGTATGAATTTGGTTTTGCTGTCGACTGGATGCGCAAGGATCTTGGAATCGCAATCGAAGAGGCAAAAAACAACGGCGCGCAGCTGCCGGTTGCGACTCTGGTAGACAGTTTTTATGCCGAGGTACAGGCGATGGGCGGCGGTCGTTGGGATACTTCCAGTTTACTGGCGCGATATAGCAGGAATTAGTCGAACCACAGGTCAGGTTTTTCTCAATTTTAGTAAGCCGCTGCATTGCAGTCCTGATGCAGTATTTGTGCCCGCTGATCGGGTTTCTAAGACAGCTTAAGCGGCGGAATGATTGTAATTCAGCGCGGCGGATAGACAACTGCCTATCCGCCGCGATTACTGACTCAGCCTATCCATGTACAGCGGGTGCTAGCCGCATATCTATTGATTCTTGGCGCCTAAACTACTACCTTACTACCTCACCGCGCTCAACTCAGGGGGGATGCCAATGAATTCGCGATTGCTACTAAGTTTTTCAACAGCGACACTACTGTTCGCTGTCTCATCGCTACAGGCGGCGGACGATTATGCGGCGCCGAAAACTGAATATGGTCAGCCCGATTTGCAAGGGGTGTGGAATTTCAGCTCCAATACGCCTATGCAGCGCCCCGAACGTTTCGGCGAGCAGGAATTCTTAACGCGGGAGCAGGTTCAGGCGGAGATTGCCCGTCAACAAGCGACAGCGGCGGAGGCAGATGCCCGGGCGGCGGTGTTGGTGGTAGATCCCGATGCACCATCTGCGACAGATGATCCCGGTGGCTATAATGATTTCTGGGTCGAGAGTGCCGGGATTGGCGATACGGTAAGAACCTCCCATATTGTGTATCCACCTAATGGTCGCGTGCCCAAGGCCGTCGAAGGAGCACAGAGACAATTCGGCGGCCTGGGTCCCGATGTTCCGGGTACTCGACCGGTTCGCTTTGTGGTCGGTGGCATCGCCAAAGACGGGCCGGAAGATCGCGGGCTTTCAGAGCGCTGCATCGTCGGTTTTAATTCCGGCCCTCCGTTCACACCCAGCCTGTACAATAACAACGTGCAAATTTTTCAGAGTAGAGATACCGCAGTAATCCTGTCCGAAATGATTCACGATGCACGCATCGTGCGTTTGGGCGACAAGCCAGATTTGAACGAAGATATTACCCTCTGGTCCGGAGATTCCAGAGGGTGGTACGAAGGTGATTCGCTGGTGGTGGAAACGAAAAACTTCAATGGTCTGCGTCAAACTTTTTCCAGCACCGGGGCCAATGACGACATGGTGTTAACCGAGCGATTTACTCGCGTCGGCTTTGATACGGTCAATTATGAGTTTACCATCGATGATCCGTCTACGTTTACCGATAAGATTACGGCTATCGTGCCTATGACCAAGGTAGCGGGTCAGTTGTATGAATATGCTTGCCATGAAGGCAATTACGGCATGTCTAATATTATTCGTGGTAAGCGAATGGAAGAACGCCGTGAAGCTGAGAGCGGCGGACAATAAGTTTGATTAAAGAGTGACTCACGGGTCGTTCCGGTAGTTCTAATTGCTCAATATTTCTGAGCGTCATTAAGTAAGTAAATGAATGAAGGGTTGTAAATGAACAAGAAATTACAGAAATTCCTAAGCACCGTCTGTCTGACTTCTTTTGTAGCTTTATTCGCCAGTACACAGCTTTCCGCGCAGAGCGGTGATATCGCGCGTACGCCAGACGGCAAGCCAGACCTGAGTGGAATCTGGCAGGCAATGACGAATGCGCATTATAATATTGAGCCGCATGCGGCAGCCGAAGGTCCACACCCGGGCCTGTTCGGGGCGTTATCAGCTACGCCGGCCAGTCTCGGCGTCGTTGAGGGAGGAAGAATTCCTTACAACGAGCAGAGCCGCAGAGTCCGTGATGCCAATGCCATGAACGCCATAGAGAAAGATCCCCTGGCAAAGTGCTATATGCCAGGTGTTCCCCGAGCTAACTACTTGCCCTTTCCATTTCAGATCGTGCAATCCCGGGAGGTTATTTTGATCGCCTACGAAGTAGCCGAATCGAATCGCA
Organism: Pseudohongiella sp.; assembly: GCA_013204155.1. GTDB lineage: Bacteria > Pseudomonadota > Gammaproteobacteria > Pseudomonadales > Pseudohongiellaceae > UBA9145. The sequence goes on from JABMOK010000009.1 coordinate 20,214, forward strand.
TTCTGTATGTTGATCAGCCGGAACTCGAGTCCCAGGTCGATGCCTGGATGGGTCACTCCAATGCCCATTGGGAAGGCGATACATTAGTCGTGCGCGTTAGCGGACAGATGCCGGATTCATGGTTTGATCGTGCCGGTAATCACCATAGCTATGAGATGGTGGTGGAAGAGCGTTGGACGCCAACGGGTGCAGATCATATTAACTATGAGGCCACTATCACTGATCCAAATACATTTACTCAGCCCTGGAAAATCAGCTTTCCCCTGTATCGTCACGTCGATGAAAATATGCAATTGCTTGAGTTCAAGTGTGCTGAATTTGCCGAAGAGTATCTGTATGGCGAATTCCGAAAGCCAGGGACACCGCGGGGTAATCCTCCGCAGTAAGTTTCTCGAAGTAAGCGTTTCCAGGGAAGAATTTCCAGGAAATTAAAAAGGGTCTGCATCGAAGGATGTGGGCCCTTTTTTGTTGGCTGCTTTTTGTAAACTCCTCTGTGTTGCCTTGCTTACACTAATCCCCTGTCAGCAAATATCAATAGTGACATACGGGCGGAATTTTTCGATGAGTAGAATGCCGCAAGCTCATACTATTCGATCATTTGTTGTGCGGCATTCCAGGGTGTTAATTCTCTTCACAGTGATAGCTTACGATTTCTTGCAGCGACTTACGGGTGATATCTGGCACCCTGGTATCAGCTTCAGGATAGCCAACTACCAATATCATCATGGGTTTTTCCGTAGGCGGTCTGTGTAATATCGGATTTAGAAACTTCATCGGACTGGGTGTATGAGTTAATGTAGCCAGGCCGGCATTGTGTAGTGCGGCTATTAACAAGCCTGTGGCTATCCCGACTGATTCACTAACATAATAATTTTTCTGTTTATTGCGGTTCTCATCGAGCACAAATTTCTGTCCGAAAATCACTATTAGATAGGGGGCACGTTGCAGAAATGGCTTGTTCGAATCAGTTCCTAAAGGGGCCAGAGCCTCCAGCCAATCCTGTGGTGCGCGGGAGGAATAGAATTCCTCTTCTTCTTTTTCTGCGGCGAGTCGAATTTGTCGTTTTATCGCGGGCGCACTGACCACCGCAAAATGCCAGGGTTGTCTATTGGCGCCACTGGGTGCGCTACCGGCGGTGAGTAGACATCGATCGATAATCTGTCTGCACACTACTCGGTCGGAAAATTCCCGCACCGAACGTCGTGCCTGCATTAAGTGATAGAATGTATCCGCTCTCTGTAGTATCTGCGCTTCAGTTAATTCTGCAAATGACAGTTTGATAGTTTTCGTGGCATCGTTCGACATATTCAGTCCCAAACTAATTTAGTGTGCCTGCATTTCTATGCGGTTTTATACCCAGAGTTTTGTTCCCGCACATGAGACAGTTGCACCGGCACCTTGCTTGAATTTTTGGAAATGTTTATTCGAATACAGACAGATAGAGGCGGCAATATTCACACTTGCCGCTGAAATCAGACAAATGGCGATTTGTATTTAGAAAAGGTGGAAAGCTTCTCTGAACTGATAAGAAACACAATACTTAACGTTCGATAATAAACAAGCCATCGACGCTGTTAAGTGGATTGATGATATCAAGTAGATCAAAGCCACCGACAAAAGCATCGGCCTTGTTACCTGTGAAGACACCACCAAGGTCGCCGCCGATCCTATTGCTGATGATACCGGAGGGATCGAATAACTGACCCTGAATCACATTCAGATCGACAGTACCTGCTTGTACCAGCCCTCCAAAGTTCACGGACCAGGTTTGATCTCCAGCCAATACGTCCAGACTGCCATTATTTATAACACCGGTATCGAAATTAACATCCATGGCGGCAATAAGACTCTTAATTTCTCCTGCCGACCCACTGCCCAGGAAAGACGAGGCTATACTGGTAGCATAGTTGTGGCTTCCCTTAAGCATTGCGATTGGTGATGGGTTGACCTGAGCTAGGTAGTCACCGGCGCCCACTACGGTTAATGTGTCGGCAATTCTTGCCATCACCACGAAATTCTCGTCTACCGGATTGTTCCATTTTCCCCAAGTAACATCGTAAGTATCGATGCTTAGGTCTGGTAAGGAAAGACTTCTGGAGTTTTTCACCGAAACGGATCCATTAGATTTGGCTGTGGTTCTGGTTGTTGAGCCGTCTTCATTGAAGTTTATCTTCGCGCTGCTGCCATCCGGATTGATGGTTGTTGTCGAGACAACATCACCATCTTTATCGGTGACCACCGTCACTTCGCTGCCGTTTCGACTGGTGGTGGTGGAACTGCCCTTACTATTTGAGTGGATAGTAGTTGTGGAATTATCTGCATTGATCACGGTAATGGTTTTACTGTGGTCATCGTCGCTGCTGGAACTTCCGCTGCCGCTGTTAGCGGAATTGCCATTGCCCGTGTCGTTGTTGTCGGTATCAGATCCTGAGGCGGTGTTTGTTCCGCCGTTGTCGGTTTCGGTGCTGGTGTCATTGGAGCCGCTGTTGCCGTTACTGGAAATTCCGGAAATTCCATTGTTGGAATTGCCTCTGTCTGCACCGCCATCGCTTACTCCACCATCAGCCAACTGGAGGCAGAGAGAAGAATCAGTGGCGCAGGAAGCGATGCCATTGCCTGTTTCACTGGAATTAACTGTTACATCAGAGTTTGAGTCTTGCAGATCGCTTCTGATTAGCTCACTAACTGAACCAGCTCGAGCCGTCGCAGCGACTAAATTGGCGGCAGGTGTCTCAAATTCGAGTGATGAACTATCAGTGGAGTCATTGTCATTGGAAGCGGTGTTTCCCGGCCCATTGCCAGCAGCGTTATCACTGTCGGTATTGGTGGCATCAGCAGAATTATCTACATCGTTTGCACCGTCATTGGAGTCAGCGCCATTGTCATTGGTGTTGCCTGCAGAATTATCAGCATCTGCGTCGGGTTCATCAAAGACGGGCTGGGGAATTACGCCTAAGCCTGGTGGCTGGAAAAGCAAGCCCTCTGGTGGAGTGCCCGGGTCTACTATCTGGGCGAAATCATAGTTAGAATCAACACCAAGGTCTAATACACCAGCAGCATTGCCGACGGTGGTTCCTCCGTCATAAACCCCTGTTAATACTTCGCCGGCGGGAGTAATTAGGGCTTCATAATCTGTGCCGCGAATTCCGATGGTTGCCAAATTGCCAATTCTGGCTTCATAGGCTTGCTTGTTTTGCTTGCCAATATTTCCGGTAATGGTTCGGAAACCACCCTGAATTAATTGTATTGTCGACACATCGGTTCCGGGTATTTTTTTATATTGATAAGCGACGATTGCGAATTCGGTAGACTCTTTAAGTGCAATTAACGCTTCGTCAACCATCCGGATCTGTGTCGAGGCTGCGGCGGCCGTAATGATAGTATCTCCAACATAGATGCTGGAGTTTCTGCTCAATGTTCTTGGGCTACCGTTTGCATCCTCAGCTCTGACATCGCCACTTGCCACGATCACGTGACCGGCGAGTTCTGCTGATGATTCCAGAGAGGATTGAGCAAAGCTAATTGGTGTAGCAAGGGCGAACAAAATCGAAAGCCCATAGATAAAGCAGCACTCGATGTGACGAGGAGATATTTTGAAAGCTTTTCTAATTCGCCTGATCATGGCATCTCTCTTTATTGAGGCTCGTTCGTTCCGAATAGCCACTCTATTATTATGAAATAATCATGAATTTCGACAGGGCAGGTTCTACGCCTTTTGCCCCCTGTGGATTCTCTACCTTTCACATTCCCAGTAGAGATTGTGATGTTATGCCTATTTGGCAAATAAGCTATGATCTGGGTCATTCCCGAGTATTTATTATGCATGGATTTTGTGACGAGGGGGGCAAAAATCACCAAAAGTGGTAGTTTTTTTACCGTAACTTTATCTATTTGCCAATACCCGAACTTGCGAGAATAGTGTGAGAATAGTCTGGGCCAGAGGTTTTAAGTCGATTCTCGCCGATAGTGGCGTGTTTATTCGGTAGTCAGGAAACGACGTGGAATTGGCCCAATTCTTCCTAAGTGAATTGGAACTGAGCTTGATTGGCGTATTCTATAGTGGGAATATTGCCCCTAATCGCTGTATCGTTATTGAGATTACTCGCTTTTAATTTGCATTACCTTATCTGGATCGCCGCGGAATATTATGTAGCTGATGGTGTCGGTAGTCATCTCATGCCAGCCATGTGGCATGCCCTTCGGAATGATTGCTATATCACCCGGTTTTACCTTTTGCAGTATCCCGCCGCGAATCTCACCTCTGCGCATGGGGCCCAGCAATGCGCTAGTACTGGTTTGCATATCCACAAACTCGCCGCCGGTGACCATGGTGCCTTCCCCGGCAACGATGTAATAAATTTCATCAAGGTTTACATGGGCAATGCCGGTCTCGATGCCGTCATTTTCTACCTTGCTTCGTTGTACTACAGAGACCCCCATATTTTCTTCGCCGACGGCAATATGGCGCATAACAATATCGCTGACGGTTCCGCCCTTCTCCAGGTTCGCCAAACCTTGAAGGAGCGTTGAATCTACTTCTTCTTTGCGCATGATTGTGGAACCGCCATCTTGCGCAAGGCTGCTTGCAAGAAATCCACAGCCAAGGCTGATAGCAAGTATTAGTTTCGAAAGCATTTTCATATTTTCTCCTGGCTTGTGAGCCTCGGCATAGGGTTTTCTTATTTGTTTTTTGGCTTGTCTACATTATTTGTCTGCGTTATTTGTCTGCGTTATTCGTCTACATTATTCAGCTTGAATTTCTGCAGCAATACGTTGCACCGCATCCAATACCCGTAACAAGTTACCGCTCCAAAGCATCGCAATTTGTTCTTCGCTGTAGCCCCGGCGTACGAGTTCAAGTGTTACATTGAAAGTTTCAGCGGCATTGTTCCAGCCATTTATCCCGCCGCCACCATCGAAGTCAGAGCTAATACCAACATGTTCAAGACCAATTAGCTCAACCAGATAGTCAATGTGATCGACAAAATCCTTAACATCAACAGGGGGCGCGATGGCATTTACTTCTGCGTCGATTCTGGGCGCCGCGAGCACCCCTATTTCAGCCATGCGTGCAGAGTAAGCAGCTCGGTCGGGTTCGCTGAGCGCAAAAATCGCAGGCCGCTCGAGAAGCTCGTAACCAAGCTCGGAAGCGATGCTGCTGTTGAGCCGTGAGAGCGCTTCACTATGCAGAGTATTCTTCTCGCCATCAAGGTAACTACTAAAGGCAACGGTTTGTACAACGCCGCCATTTTCTTTGATGCGCAGCAGTTGCTCATCATCCAGATTACGGCTGTGGTCATTCAGATTTCTGGCAGAAGAGTGTGAAGCAATGAGCGGTGCGCGAGTCAGGTCTAACATCTCCATGATGGCGGCTTTCGAGGGGTGAGAGACATCGATCATGATGCCCCACTTGTTCATTTCCGCCACTGCCTCTCGACCCATTGCGCTTAGGCCATTGTGTAACCAGACGCCATCACTCTCTCCGGTGTTGGAATCGGCAAACTGGCTATGACCGTTATGCGCCAGAGACATGTAGCGTCCGCCTCGTTGCTGAAAGTCTTTAATATTAGCTATGTCCAGACCTACCGGGTAGGCGTTCTCAATGCCTATCATGGCTATCTTTTTACCGGCAGTATTTATTCGTCTTACGTCATCTGAGGTATAGGCAATCTCAATTCTCTCGGGAGCAATTTCTTCTGCCAGCCGATGGATGGCTTCAAACTTGTCTATAGCATTGGCATAGGCGGCCGCATAGCCCGCTTCATCCAGAGTTGATTGCCCTGTATAGACAATAAACCAGGCGACGTCCAAACCACCCTGTTCCATCTTTGGCAGGTTCACCTGAGTGTCGATATCCGAGGTGTAATTATTAGCCGCGGTGAAATTGCTGGTATTGATATCGGCGTGTGTATCCAGCGTTATTACGCGTTGGTGAATGCCCTGCGCCCGCTCGATGAGTTGCGCCTCGGTTTCAACGGCTTGGCTCTGGGAGTCCAGACTCGCAGTACTGTTTTGTGTGGTTTGACTACTATCGCCACAGGCTGATAACAGCAGAGCGATCAGAACTGGCACAAAAAATTTAAGTTTTAAAAACATGGATAAGTATCTCTACATTGGTTGGCGTTTAATTAGAAATTCGGTCGCACGCAGACGTAGTTCGAACCACGGGGCCAAGCATGGAAATTAAAGCTAGCATTTAGAGCTCACTAATTATAGCTCGCTGTAGAAAAAGCTGGTTTTTTTTTCACGCACGGTTTCCTGAATGTAGCACTTTGGTATGGCGCGGTAGATGCACCATTGTACGTTAGCAATCAGCCGAGATTGGATGCTCGCTTATATTCCGCGCAGTAAGGAATTAGGTTTTAGCTATACTCAGTGAGAGGGAGCTGTGCTCATTACGCTGCCTAATCGGCGTGGGTCAGCAGCACCTTCCAGGCCATTCTCGCCGACCAATATAACGTGCAGGCCAGAATCTTCGCCCTGACTTTCCTGCACTTGGTAGCCATACTCTGTCAAAGCACTCGACATGGCTTGGCCTGGCTCCCTGCCTACCTCAACACGGACGGTCTGTCCGCGGGCGATAATATTTGGAAAATCGATCGCTTCTTTTACTGACATTTGCCAGTCGACAATACCGATCAGTGTCTTGGCTGTATAGGCTGGGATGGAATTTCCGCCGGGAGAACCGGTGACCATAAATAACTCGTTGCGTGCATCAAGCACGATGGTTGGTGACATAGAAGAGCGGGGTCGGGCACCGGGACGCACCATGTTGGCGGGCTCCGGCTCATCTGGGTCATACGCACGAGCAAAATCTGTCATTTCATTGTTGAGCACAAAACCGGCGGCCCAACGTTTGGAACCAAAGGGGGATTCCACCGTCATGGTGGCTGAGATGGCATTCCCTTCGTTGTCGACTATTGAAAAGTGTGTAGTTCCGGCGGGTTCTACAGTGCTATCGGCGGCGAACACTGCCGCACTACTTCTTCCCAACACCTTGGCGGGATCACCGTGAATGGGTACAGCGCCAGGGGCTGTTGGAGAGTTGGCACGAGAGTCCAGATAGCGTGAATCGAGCAGCTCTTCGACGGGTACGTTCACATGATCCGGGTCACCAAAGTAATAATCACGATCGGCATAGGCAAGACGCTGCGCATCCACAAAGGCTTTTACTCGCTGAGTGTTAGTCGGAAGGCGCGGTAGCAACCGGTCATACAGATTAGCAATCATAATTTGCATTGGCCCAGACGATGGCGGAGTCGCCGCACAAATATTTAATTCGCGCCAGGCCCCACAAATAGCAGGCCTTTCAATTACCCTATAGCTGGCCATGTCTTGCATAGTGAGCGTGCCGCCGTCTTCTCCTGCCTGTGCCGCAGTTACTATGGCCTCCGCGATTTCACCCGTGTAAAACGCTGAAGTGCCTTCACTCGCGATGCGGCGCAGAGTCTCTGCATATTCAGGATTGCGAATTACTTGTCCAGCCTTAAGAGGTTCGCCATTGGGGTAGAAGTACTGTGCTACACCCGGATTTTCGTCCAAGCGACTACGGAGTGCCAAAGAAGGGAGAGAGCTCGCGGTTTTGCTCGAAACTTCAAAACCTTCAGCCGCGAGTAATATAGCGGGCTCGAACAGTTCAGTCCAGGGCAGCTTGCCATAGGCATCATGTATGCTTTTGTAAAGTGCGACAGTACCTGGAACTCCCACAGCGTTGCCACTCTGGTTGGAATCAAGATACCCTTGTAGACGATTTCCGCTCATGAACATGTCGGCGCGAGCGCCGCTCGGAGCGGCTTCACGTCCGTCAAAGAATCGTACAGCGTGCTCAGAACGTTCGAATATCAGCATGAAGCCACCGCCTCCTAGCCCCGAACTTTCAGGTTCGAGCAAACCGAGGACCGCATGGGCTGCTATGGCAGCATCGACAGCGTGTCCGCCACGGGACAGCATTTCAGCAGCCGCTTCAGTGGCCAGTGGGTTGGCCACGGCGGCCATAAAGCCATAGGGCCAGGGATTCTCTGCTACCGTTTCGGCATTGTTAGTGCGCGTCGGTGAGCAGGCATTGATCGAGAACGTAAATAGCAATAACAGGAAAGATCTGGAACTAATTAATCTCATGTGTATTCTCGTCGCGCCAGTGGTTTCATTTCAAACGAGAGCAAAAAAAGCTTCCGAGTCGAGCGGGATTGTGAGGTGAGTTTATCACACTCTTGGATTTGAGCTTATCTCACTTGAAACCCAGCCCGCCAGCGTCATGTCATTGACAAATTTGGCGCAAAAAAAGGCCCGGTCTTTCGACCGGGCCTCTTGAACTAAACACTGGTTCGATTAATCGCCTTCGCCAGCTTCCACATAGCGGAAGAAGCCGAAGAACATCTCTTGCCAGGTTTGTTCCCCCCATGTCAGATCCTGTGAAGGATCTGGATTAAATGGATTCATCTCTGAATTATCGAAAGTAGCCCTGAATACCATTTCTGTACCCGCCGGTAAGAACATGGGCTCCTTGAAGTCGTAGGTCTTTTGCCAGTTGAACTGGTAGTTAGGCACATTCAGAATTTCTTCTTCCTTGCCATCGGGATAGACCAATTTAAAGTTGGCATCGTAACCACGGTAATGCATATGGGGTCCAACCATGGTTAGAAAGGAATCCTTGCGGAATTTCTTGCTGGCAACCATTTCATGGCCACCCTCGAAAGCTGGGATATTGATCTCCAGATCGGCAGCAGAACCCCCCAGAACTGGACGCGCAGGCACTTTATCCCAGAGGTAGATGCCAATTTCAGAGGCATCGACTGCCTCCTTGCCCGAAGTCGTGTAGTGCATCTGCAGCATCAGTCCGCCACCGGCCTTCAGTGGGTAGCCTGAATCTTCGGGATAGGTGTTGATTGAGTTGCCTGGCGCATAAGCACCAAGGCCAATACCCTGATTCAGAACGTCGAATTGATTGACACCGCCTGGCCCATAGGAGAAGGCGATGATGTGATGCAGCACTGTTGTGTCGCCAGCGGAAAACTCTACCGCTTTTACCCAGACATCGTCTTCAAGATCCAGGGGTACCATTAAATTTCGATAGTCCTGAACGCCCGTCGCAGGAATTGTCTGCGGGGGAATAGGAATAATGATGTCAGGCTTGCCATAACCCCATTTAACGACTTCAGGTCTGTATTCGGCCAGTGGATCGGAGTCGTCGTTGTTTTGTGAACCGTTGTCTATCCAGCTAACCAACTTCTGCGTTTCTTCAACGGTAATGTGATTTACGCCGTGAAAACTTTCTACATACTCATTGTCGATCTGACCCGGTGGCATACGCTTGGTATAAAGCGTCTCGCGAATCATCGGCGACCAGCCTTGAATCATCTGATGACTGCTCATGGCGAAAGGCGCAATACCGCCTTCCATGTGACAGCTTACACAGCGCTCTTTAAGAATGGGGGCAATTTCATTGGCATAGGAGGCCCCGGCATGAGATTCGCTAACGGAGAAGTCGATAGCGTCGCCTTTGCTCGCTAATTGCTCAACAGTGATTTCCTGGCCGCCAAGCATGGCTTGAAGGGCGTCGGCAACGTAGTGCTCTGAAGCTCGGCGTGCCTTGCTTCCCTCGGCGAAACGATTGTTCAATGCGCCACGATAGACAATTTCCTTGGCCGTCGGGTCAATAATAACAACCTCGGCCGCGCGGCTAATGCCTAGCTCTTTAGCAACCAACTGCGTGTCATCCATAAGGATTCGCAGGGTAATAGCCTCATCTTCGGCTTCTTTGCGCATGGCAATTTTGTCTGCCGAACCGGTAGAGTTGATTAGCAGGAACTGGACTTTTTGTTCGGCGAACTGGGCAACTAGCTCTGCTAGCTCCGCCGCCGCACGGCGAGCGTCTTTACTGTCCTTATCGTAGGCAAACAACACAATAGCGTCTTGATCGGCGCTACGGCTAAGCTGGAAAAATCTGCCCTGGTGATCAATCAGTGAAAAATCACTGATACGATCCGCCGCATTGGCTGACATACCAACAAAGGCAGTCATTAAAAAGCCAGCCATAATCTTGATTAAGGTAGTAAATCTAAGCATGTTGCCCTCCTTGAACTATAAATACTGAAAACCATCGCCTTATAACTTGTGGTGCATAATAAGTAGCAAAATTCAGGAATGCTTCCTGAAAATTAAAAATCGACTAAATTTCAATAATCGAATAGCTGTTTTTAAGGAAATCACTCTCCCGGATAGGCAGAACCCAAGTAATACGGCATTCAGCAACTACTGTTAATAGTATTAAGACGTTCTAATTTGGCTTTGGTTAACAAATAAATGCCCGAATTGCAGAGAAATTCCCCGCTTTATTCCTGTCCAGATTGGAAAAATTGACTAATGCTGGCATACAGCGCAATCGATGAGGGTGAATATCAGCGCTGGAAGTGCCTGGGGTCTTGACGATAGAATTAGCCGGCAGCAAGGCGTTGTAGTGGAGAGTTGAATGGGTGGTTGCAGGATCAGATCAGTTACGGGTAGTTTCAGGGGGAGGCTCGCTTGCCTAAGCAGCGGATGCATATTCTTGCTGACACTGTTGATTTCCGAGATTAGTCTCGCTGAGGAATACAGGATCGGCTTATGCCTTTATGGATGCCCCGCAGGAGCCAGTAACGAGAATCATCTGCTGCTAAGACCTATCTATGCGCTTTCTTACAATACTGTCAATAAGATGGCAGATTGGGCGGCTTATCGAGTGTCGGCGGGATCAATTGGGATTGCATCGAGTTTGTCGCGACAACCACTGTCAGACGAATTTGTGCCAGACACATTGCAAGTTGCAGATTTTGCCGGCTCGGAGGCGCTTGGATTGTTGCGTGCACAATTGGTGCCGCTGGTGAATTTCGCGGGTACGCCCTATTGGGAAGAGGTGAATTTTTTAACAAATTCCGTTGCCAGAAGCAGAAACTTAAGTCAGGGAGCATGGTATGGCTTGGAGTGGTCAATAAGGAATTTGGTGAATCGCGGAAACGAAGTATTTATTTTGACCGGGCCGATCTATAAGGAAGTGCAAACAGTTGCCCAGCTGCAAACGGAGAAGCAACACCGAGTGCCAGATGCATTTTTTAAGATCGTGATGACCGCTCAGGGGCAGGGAAGTGCATTTATCCTTGATCAGGCTACGCCGGTGCATGTTCACCACTGTGATTTGCGGGCCAGCGTCGAGGAAATTGAAACGCTTACCGGCCTGGACATTTTTCCAGAGAATCCGCCGCTAAACATCGAATCTCTGGATAGGGATTTAGGCTGCGATTAAGATTTTCTGCTGGGCAAGCGAGCTTAGAGTACTTCCTGTAAAAAATAGTCGTCTCTGACCAGTTCACTAATCATGCGGTCAAGGGCTGCGCTAACTGCCGCCGTCATTCCGTCGCTGGTTGGCGTTCTACCCCGGCCAAATAATGTAGTCTGCCAAATGTTCCTGCCACCTTTTTGCAGCTGCACATTTACCCGCAAAGTTAATTGAATCATTTCAACGCCTTCGCGTTCAATAATTTGAGCCTCAGTGCTAAGCAGTTTTCCGGACAGGCTCATGGCCTCATCTGACTCAACCATCTGGGCCCCGCCGCTGGTAAAGCCCTGTGTGAAAGCATCCTGGATAAGTGCAGTCAGTGCCTGATCGGCCTGGTATCCGCCATTCCCCATGCCCAGGTCAGTCTCGGTGATTAATTGCAAATTCTCCTCACCTCTGTCGTCAGAAAACGCAGAAATTTTGAAGGTACCGCTCATTTTGCTGAGGTCGACCCCGGGATTTCCGCTGTATACGTAGTGGATGCTGATTTCTTCTGCCGCGAATCCAGCGGAAGTTATGAAAGCTGAGCAGGAAAGCAGTGATACACCCAACAGGGTTAATAGTCGAAATTTCATGATGTCTCGTGTCTCTTTAATGTCTATTAGTAGGCTTGCACCGAATTAATAACCAGAATAATGGACATCTTGTAGATGATCAAGCGGCTGTAAAAGCTTGGCACAATCTAATGGACTTTTTCGTGGATTAACCCTGTGTGGGGTGAGAAACACAGAGGTCAGCAGCCGCTGACCTCTGTCTCTGTAAGCAGACTCTGGTCTCAGTTCAGCTCTGCGGCGGGCCAAGGTGCCCCCGTGCGTGCAGTTCGCAATGGCTTCAGGCCTTGATACAGAAATTTCTGTACGCGCTTGCCTTCGTAAGTTTCGGTGGTATAGATGTTGCCCTGCGAGTCGCTCACGATGCTATGGGTGCCAAAAAACAAACCGGGTTGGCGTCCGCCATCACCAAATTCAGCGAGGACTTCCAGAGATTCTCGATCCAGGATATGGACCTTGTGGTTGGAACCATCGGCCAGATAAATGAATTCCTGATTTGCATCGCGAGAGAAGGCAATATCCCAGGTGGAACCCGACAAGGTATCGGGCGCGACCAGGCCCTCTTTTACGAACGTACCATCGGGTCTGAAAACCTGAATACGGTCGGCGCCGCGGTCACAGACATAGATCAAATCATCGTGGGAGGGTTCGGCGCAATGCACGGGCCCGACAAATTGCCGAGGAAGCGGTTCTCCCGGCACATAACGCACCCGGTCATCCGAGGGCTTGTTACCATAAGCACCCCAGTAGCGTTTAAACGCGCCAGTGGCTACATCCAGGACGGCGACGCGCCTATTGCCATAGCCATCGGCAATATAGGCTTCATTGGCTCGTGGATCGATCGCAATCTCAGCGACCTGGCTAAAATGCTCGGTACTATTGCTGTCTGCGGACTCGCCGGGCAAACCAATTTGGCGAATAAATTCCCCGTCCCGGGTAAACACCAAAACGTGAGAATCACCACTGCCATTGCCGCCGATCCAGATATCACCATTCGGGGCCACCTCAATGCCATGATTGGAGGCAGGCCAGGTGTAACCCTCGCCGGGGCCACCCCAGGCATTAATCAAATTGCCATCCCGGTCGAATTCCAGAATTGGCGGAGCGGCAGTACAGCACTGGGCGCGGCCAAGATCTAGCCCAAGTTCCTGAGCCATAAACATTTCATCCTGATCTCTATGCACTATATATATGTGATCACGCGCATCGGTGGCGATGCCGATGGTGCGTCCCAGCAGCCACTTATTGGGCAGCGGTTGTGGCCAGAAGGGGTCGACAATAAATTGCGGGGCCATGCGCTCATTGTTAGCAGCACTGGCAGAATCTCCTAATTTGGTTTGGCCAATATACAGAGAGGAAAAAACAACCAGAGCCAGAAGACCGGCGAGAAGTATTTTTCTAGTTTTATTCATAGCGGTTCCTTACAAGTCAAAGACGAATTGAAGCCACCCGGCAGATGCGCTAGTGCTGTTGCTCACGTTACCACCAAAATATCGCTTAGGAAATTATAAGTTTGAGCAAAAAGCCGGAATTAGGTGAGGAGGCGGGTGATAGAAGGTCGCTACTGATAAGACGGCTGTTAGGAGGCGATCAGGCAGGCATTAAAAAAGCCGTATCGAATTGCTTCGATACGGCTTGGTTTAAAACGCTCTATTGAGTCTTACAGTTCGTCAGCGGGCCAGGTTGGCGCGCGGTCACGGACTGTTACCGCACGAATTCCCTGGAACAGGAATTTTTGTACGCGGCTGCCTTCGTAGGTTTCAGTTGTGTAAACGTTGCCTTCGGAGTCAGTAGCAATACTGTGAGGTGCGTAGAATGTGCCAGGCTGTCTGCCGCCTTGGCCAAAGGTGTATAGCACTTCCATTGATTCACGATCAATTACAGAGATCTTGAAGTTCTGGCCGTCAGCTAGATAGATGAATTCCTGGTTTGCATCCTTGGAGAAAGCGATATCCCAAGTAGAACCCTGATTCAATGTAGCCGGGTTATATACAACTTCTCTTACGTAAGTACCGTCTTTGCGGAAAACCTGAACTCGGTCACCACCACGGTCACAAACATACACAAGTCCGTCATTTGAAGGCTCGGCACAGTGAACCGGTCCGCGGAACTGTTGTGGGCCAGGTTGGCCAGGTACGTAGGTAACATCGGCGCTGTCATCAGGACGATTGCCGTAGGCACCCCAGTAGCGCTTGAATGCGCCAGTGGCTACGTCGATAACGGCAACACGTCGGTTTTGGTATCCATCGGCGAAATAAGCTTCGTTGGCTTCGACATCGATGGAGATTTCAGCAACCCGACCAAAATGAGTCGTGCTGTTACTGTCGCGATCTTCGCCGGGCATACCGATAGTTCGGATGAACTCACCATCGCGAGTAAATACCAGAACGTGTGAATCGCCACCACCGTTACCGCCTATCCATACGTCGCCGTTTGGAGCAATTTCGATGCCGTGATTTGAAGCTGGCCATACATAGGGGGCACCTTCGACCGGTCCGCCCCAGCCATTCAGGATGTTGCCTTCCAGATCAATTTCAATGATTGGTGGTGCAGGTGTGCAGCATTCTGAAACGCCGCCCTGAAGGCCTATTTCAGTGTTGCCGCCGAATTGGGATGCATCGTTACGGTGAACGATAAAGATGTGATCTCGCTCATCAACGTCAACACCGATGGTGTTGCCCATGGCCCAATGATTGGGAAGTGGTTTTGGCCAAAATGGATCGACCAGAAAGTGTGGGGCCATAACATCGTTGGCAGCAGCAACGCTAGGCTGTTGTATTTTTGATTGCCCTACTCCAAGTGCAACCAATGCAACTACTAGCGTTGCGCCTATAAACAGTTTAATTTTTGTCATTCTTATTTTCCTCTAAATGCCCGAATTACGGGGGGTTTAAACTCTCAGAGCAAGGGCGAGTATACTCATTTCTTTGTAGACAGTATACTCACATGCGAATTTTTCAGAGAGCATGATGTAAGTATTTGTAACAAACTTGCAGGCGTTGGAGAATTGCGCCAGCCATTGCCTCGTAGGGAGCGATCAGAGTTAGCTCTAACTAACTGAAATTAATAAATATTGATAGGAAAAAATGAATAATAATTACCTGATTTTTAGTCCGTGTTTGCTGCTGAATTTTCTCTGCCGAAGCTTATTATTGGCGACATTTTTATTTCCCGCGTTGTCATTTGCCCATGACATACCCAGCCGTGTCACTGTATACGCTTTTGTCAAACCCCAGGCTAATCAGTTAACTGTGCTGTTAAGAGTCCCGATGGAAGCTTTTAATGAAATTAGTTTTCCTTTGCGTGGGCCAGGGTATTTGGAGTTCTCTAAGGCTGACTTCGCGATACACGATGCCGCCCGGGTTTATATTACCGAATCTATTCATTTTTTCGAGAATGGCGAGGAGTTGACAGAAAAGCAGCTTGAAACCGTGCGTGTTTCTTTGCCTTCTAACCGGTCTTTTACCCGCTTCGAAGATGCGCTGGAAAACATAATGCTTCCGCCGCTGGATGATTCTGCCAATTTATTCTGGGCTCAGGGCGTGCTGGATGTGATGGTGACCTACCCGATTACCTCAGAGCTATCGGATTTCTCGGTGAAGCCTGAAATCGGCACATTGTCCAATCAGACTACGACCGTATTACGATTTTTGGTTCCCAGTGGCGCTGAGCGCGTTTTCAACTACCTTGGGAATCCGGGTTTGGTGCAACTGGACCCGCGTTGGCACCAGGCGACTCTGCGTTTTGTAAAAATGGGCTTCCAGCATATCTTGAATGGCCTCGATCATTTGTTGTTCCTGTTCTGTCTGGTTATCCCGCTGCGGAGTATCCGGGCGCTGATTCCGGTGATTTCAGCATTTACCGTTGCCCACTCCATTACCTTGATTAGTTCTGCTTTTGGTATTTTACCGAATTCGCTCTGGTTTCCACCGCTGATTGAAACCCTAATAGCACTTTCTATCGTTTACATGGCTTTCGAAAACATCATCGGTGCGAAATTAGAGCACCGTTGGATGGCGGCCTTTGGCTTTGGTCTGGTTCATGGCTTCGGATTCTCATTCCTGTTTAGTGACACGCTCCAATTTGCCGGGGGCCATTTATTTTCATCCTTGTTGGCATTCAATGTGGGAGTCGAAATCGGCCAGCTACTGGTTCTGATATTAGTCATTCCCCTGTTGAATATCCTGTTCCGACGCTTTGTAAAAGAGCGCATTGGCACTATCCTGCTGTCGGCACTACTGGCTCATAGTGCCTGGCACTGGATGCTGGACAGAGGAACGCAGCTCAATCAATTTCAATTTCAAATGCCGCTCCTGGATACGGTGTTTTTTGTCGCGCTGATGCGCTGGGGCATGATGCTTATCATTATTGCTGCAGTGCTTTGGGGGATGTACGAATTGTTCCGCAGATTTTCTTTGGTACAGAGTATTTCCAGCTATGGAGAGCGTCGTATACCCGAAACCGAGGATTGATTTTTGCAGGTAAGCTGGAAATCGTTGCAAGCGGTAGCCCAACAGGCCCGCCGCTCAAAAACGATTTTATTGTTGCTGCGTCGGCTGCGGGAGGACCAGCGAGCAATTGTCTGGGAGAATACCCGCCATCGCCGGAGCTTCTTAATTCACTCGCCTGTGGCCCTCATAGAGGTTTAGCTGGGGTTTCAATTCGTTACATAAGGTAATACTTTCTTTTGTCTATTCCGGCGTAGATGGTTTAGACTTATCTGCTTGGTAATATTTTTTGGAGGAGCAAAAAATGAACAAATTGGTTAGAACAGGAATTGCATTGTTGGCAACTGTTTTGTCGGCTACAGCCTTCGCTGTGCCCGACAGAGTAGGAGATTTTGGATTGCTGGACAGCGATGGGGCATTCCATCAATTGAGTCGTTATCGCAACATGAAAGCCATCGTATTGATGTCCTTCGACAATAGCTGTGCAGCAACAGACGCTTCACTTGCCAGCCTGCAAGGGATGCAGACGCAATGGAGTGAGCAGGGAATTGCTTTTGCCTTGATCAACTCCTCCAGCGAGTCGGATGTCGCGGTTATACGTGCCGCAAAAGCGGATCGTGGATTTGACCTGCCGCTTTTGTTAGATGATGGCCAGCTGGTTTCAGAAACGCTGCAACTGACTAAGGCCGGCGAAGTCGCCATTCTCGATCCGGAGCGTCTGACTATTTTGTACCGTGGTCCGCTTGCCAGTGCAGATCAAACTCTTGCTGGCGAATTAGCCGGTACTATAGATAGTACCCGAGTGATCGCGGCGACCGGCTGCGACCTGAGCTTCCCAGCAAAGGAAAGCCATGCCAGTGCAGCGCCAGACTATGCAACTGAAGTTGCACCTATCGTTGCCGAACAGTGTGCCACTTGTCACCGTGAAGGCGGAATTGGCCCTTTCGCCATGGACAGCCATCTGATGCTGCAGGGTTGGTCGCCAATGATTCGTGAGGTGCTTCTCACCAAGCGTATGCCACCTACTCAGGTTGATCCCAATATTGGTCATTTCAGCAATGCGCGTTATATGTCTGATGAAGATTTGCAGACCCTGGTGCATTGGATTGATGCAGGCGCCCCGCGCGGCACCGGCGCGGTAGATCCGTTGACCGAAATTGACATGCCAAACTGGAAAGAATGGACTCTCGGTGAGCCTGACTACATTGTGACGGCGCCGAAGATGGAAATCCCTGCGACTGGCGTATTGGATTACATTAATGTTGATGTTGATCTGCCTTTCGACGACGACAAGTGGGTAAAAGCAGTACAGTTCATCCCCGGTGATGAGTCGGTTCTGCATCATTTACTGACTTATGTAACGGCTCCTGCCGAAAATTTTGACGGTGGCGAAACGAATACAGCCTCTGTGGCTCGCCGCTTTCTTGAGGGCTATGCCCCGGGTAAAGTTGACGCCATGACCTTCCCGGAAGAGACCGGTGTCTATATCCCCAAGGGTCATAAACTGTCTATGCAGTTTCACTTTACTACCAATGGCAAGGCTACTACTGACGAAACCCTGATTGGTCTGTACATGTACGATGAGCCGCCAAAGTATGAAAACTTTACTCGATCCGTGGCATCGCAATTCAGGATTCCGGCCTACGATCAAAACTATCCGTCAGCCGCTGCCTATACCTTCGATGAAGATGTAGTGGTTACCGGTCTGCGTGCCCATATGCATTTCCGTGGCAAAGACATGAAGTTCTCGGTGGAAAACCCCGATGGTTCCATGACTGATCTGCTCAGCGTGCCGAATTACAGCTATGCCTGGCAGCCAACTTATGCGCTGGATGAGCCAATGGCTATTGCTGCAGGTACCAAGGTTCATGTGACCGGCACCTTCGATAACTCTGAGTACAATCCAGCGAATCCAGATCCAAGTCAGGATCTGACTTTTGGATTACAAAGCTGGGATGAGATGTTCATCGGATACTGGACTTATCATCCAGCCAAGCCAGCTAACTAGACACGATTTAGTCTTTAGTAGAAACCCGGTCATTTCGATGATCGGGTTTTTTTGTGTCTGCAAGAAAGGCTATTTAACTTCTTAGTCGTGACAATTCACGGATTCGGTGTTCTTTTTGCTTGCAGCGACGGCGCTATTCCCTGCTCACGAGCCTTTGGCTCTGATTGTTCGCATGAAATATCCCCGTCACTGCAAGCTCGACTCAAGGATGATTTCGGGCTCTGAGGAAAAGGTCTCAGAGCTTCCAGACCTTAAGCCGGGATTCGGGGTGCTGCTGGCGAACAATCAGAGCCGCAGGCTCGTGAGCGAGCAGTACCCCGGATGCCGGCGGCTCAGCTAGAAAAGGCAGACGTGCTTGTGGCGGTCTGTGCTTGAGCACGGCACTACCCACGGCACTATTCATGGCACTACCCACGGCATTAAAGAAGGATTGCAAATAGCTGACTTTCGTTGTGCCAGCGGTCGGTAACTTGTTATGATGCGACGCTTGAATTTAATAATAATAACGTGGGAGAGCGCTTAATGTCCTCGATCTTTATCGTCCTATTCGGTCTGGTTGGCTTTTCATTTGGCTGGTTTGTTTACTCCAAATTCATCGCCGAGAAAATTTATCGACTGGATCCAAATTACGTCACTCCTGCCCATCAAGTTAATGATGGCATTGACTACGTGCCGACTAACAAGTTTGTGCTTTGGGGAGCGCATTTCACGGCGGTCGCCGGTGCGGCACCCATTGTAGGTCCAGCAATTGCCGTATATTGGGGATGGGCACCCGCCTTATTGTGGGTAACCTTTGGCTCGATATTTTTTGCCGGCGTACACGATATGGGCGCGCTGTGGGCCAGTACCCGACACGGGGCAAAATCCATTGGGGCGCTCTCTTCGGACGTGATCGGCAAGCGCGCTTCGGCTCTGTTTATGGTCATTATCTTCCTGTTGCTGGTGCTGGTGAACGCCATGTTCGCCACCATTATTGCAACCGATATGGTTATCTTCCCGTCGTCTGTTTTTCCAGCCTGGTCGGCAATTCCTGTGGCGATAGTCATTGGGGTGTTGATTCGCAAGAATTTCAATTTGCTGCTTATCTCGATAGTTGGCGTGGCAATCCTGTATTTCACCATTTACGTGGGTAGCGTGGCGCCGATGGAATTACCTGGAGATATTTTTGGTCTGGGACCGAACGGCAACTGGATTATTTTATTGTTCGTGTATGCCGGTATCGCGTCAATGCTTCCGGTTTGGCTGTTATTACAGCCACGCGACTATATCAATGGTGCGCAGTTGGTATTAGGCCTTTTCGTTCTCTATTCTGCCGTGTTCATCGCGATGCCAAATGTGTCTGCGCCGGCCTTCAATCCAAACCTTGCAGCCGATACGCCGCCGTTGTGGCCAATTCTTTTTGTAACAATTGCCTGTGGAGCCCTGTCAGGTTTTCACGGAATTGTTTCTTCCGGAACCAGTTCCAAGCAGTTGAGCAATGAAAAAGATGCGCGTTTTGTGGGTTACCTTGGCGCACTGGGTGAAGGGTCATTAGCATTGATCACCATCGTTGCCGTAACGGGCTCTTTGTATGCGGCGACCGGCGCCGATTGGGATGCACTCTACTCCGGCTACTCTAGAGGGCCTGGACAGGCGGGATTTATCGACGGTGGAGCCATACTGATTTCCACTGGCTGGGGAATCCCCATTGCTTTCGCGCAAACCATGCTTGCGGTAATGGTAGTGCTTTTCGCGGGTACCACAATGGATGCTGGCCTGCGTTTGCAGCGTTATATTATTCAGGAATGGGGAAGCATCTATAACATCGCTGCATTCAAGAACAACATCATCTCCACACTGGTAGCGATAGCCGCTTGTCTGATGCTGGCTTTTGGTGTTTCGGCTGGAAACTACCCCGGGGACGGTGGCGCTTTGATCTGGCCTGTATTTGGCGGAACCAATCAAATTCTGGCCTCAATGACCTTGCTGCTTATTTCTGTTTATCTAATGCGATTGGGGCGCTCACCAAAATTTATTTTGGTGCCGATGATCTTTATCTTTGTGATGGCATTTTGGGCCTCTTGTTGGTACATCGTGCAACATTATCAGGCGGCACAATGGGCGTTGGTGGTCATTGAAGTGTTGGTCATGGTTACCAGCATCATGGTCATGCTGGAGGCGCTAGGGATTATTTCAAAACTCAGGAGCGGCGAAATTCCTTTGGACTCGGCCGCTGCCGGATCTGCCGCTGATGATGCGGTAAGCGCAGAAGAGTAATGTCGCTGGATTGATCCAGGTATTCTCCGCAGTAAAGAAGGAGCGAAGGGATATGGTGTTTTACACAATATCCACGCTCCTTTTTTATTGCACAGCTTATTATTAGCGTTCTTGTGATTGGGGGCAGGTAGCCCTTTAAGCTAAGGCCGAATCCTCTCGCTTACCGAAATAGTTTTGAAAGCCGAAGTTAGCTATGGAAATGCCAGTAATTCAAAATCTGCTAAGTGTCGAGTCTCAGCGAACTCTCGCAGAGATTCAGGTATTTGAAGAGATCGATTCCACCAATGCAGAAGCTATCCGTCAGATTCAATCAGGAAATACGGCTAATCGGCTGGTAATCGCCAGATCGCAATCGGCGGGGAGAGGTCGCCGGGGTCGAAGCTGGTTAAGTCCCCTGGATGCCGGTATTTATATGTCACTGGTAAGGCAGTTTACTTTGCCGCCAGATGCATTGCAGGGGCTTAGTCTGCTTACCGCCCTAAGCCTGAAATCGGCTTTAAATCGACTCGGAGTTTCTGGATTGAAGCTGAAGTGGCCTAACGATATCCTGTTTCAAAAAAAGAAACTGGCCGGGATTTTACTTGAGCTGCAACATCGCGAGCAGGCGTCTTACCTGGTTTTTGGCATTGGTTTAAACATAGCGCTGCCAGAGCAGGTGATGCAGGAAATTGATCGACCGGTTACTGATATTACTTCCATTGCTGATTATATTCCCGATACCAATCTTATTGTGGCGACGGTAATTAACCAGCTTTGTAGCAACATTGCCGAATACGAAAGAAATGGCTTCTCTTCCTTTAAAGAAAGCTGGAATGAGGCGGACTATTATCTCAACAGGGATATCGTGATTCAAAATGGTGAAAGACGTATTATCGGGAAGTCGTTGGGAGTGGATTCGAATGGCGCTCTGCTGATGCAAACGGCCACCGGAGTAGAATCGATTAACGGCGGTGAGGTATTTCCTTCGCTGCGTGAATTGTCCGATTGACACAGATTTGAACCATGGCGTCCTGACAGACTTATGATATTAGAACTGGATGTAGGTAACTCACGCATTAAGTGGCGGCAGATTGCAGAGGCTGATGCCCGCTTAATTGCCTGCGGCGATGTGCCGGGCTTTGTCGAATTGCTCGATGTGGCTGAATTATCCCGTAAACCTGTGATGGTGCGGATGTGCAGTGTCAGAGGGGGCGAGGTGAATGAACAGCTTGGGCAATGGGTTGAGGACAAATATGGACTGGAACTACAGCATGCCGTTGTCAGCTCCAGTTGTGGAGGGGTAAGCAATCAATATGCTGATCCGGGCAGACTCGGAATCGACCGGTGGTTAGCCATGCTGGCCGCGTTCAACAAGGCGCGAGGATCCTGTGTGATAATTGATGCGGGCACGGCGCTCACGGTTGATGTGATTAGCGTTACCGGCCAGCACATTGGGGGCTATATCGTCCCTGGATTAAGCCTGATGCGTGACAGCTTGACTGCAAATACTCGAATCAGATTGTCTGAAGCGGGTTCGCCAGCCTCACTGTCCTTGGGGCATTCAACCGATGCCGCGGTATTTAATGGCACACTGGTAACTTTGTTGGCATTGATCGAGCGCGTCTCTCAATCAATCTTGTCTGAAGATCCCCAGACCAAGGTTTATTTTACTGGCGGAGATGCCGATCTGCTGCATAGCCTGTCGGCAATAGACTCAAGTGAAAGAGTGCCTGGTTTGGTGTTCGATGGCTTGGCGGTGGCCTGTCCCTATGTCTATTCTTAAAACGAGGATACTCCAGTTCGAAACCTCGGTAAGCCAGATGAGCTGGATTAAACAATGCGCTACATAGCCATCTTTCTGTTGCTGGCAAATATGGGCTATTTCGGCTGGAACCACTATCGCCCGCAATCCATGGTTTTGCCGGTGTCAGCCGAATCGCGGCCGCTTTTAAATAATGGTCTGATTCTAATCAGCGAGTATCAGCAGGGTTCAGGCGCTGAGGCTGATTCCATCTGCTACAGGGTGGGAAATTTTACGACTGTCGATGAGGCAAATGGTTTCATTGCTCTGGCTGAAAGCAAGTCCCTCAGCGCCCGCTTGAGCTTGAGCGGAGAACCCCTGTCCGCACAGTACCGGGTTTACCTGCCGCCGGTGTCTTCTCGGGTTATCGCCACGATGACTCTGGATGCTCTCAGTGAACGTATCGCAGAAGCGGGTTTGGCGATTGAAAGCTATCTGATTACGCGTGGATTATTGGAAAACGGCATTGCGCTGGGTGTGTTTGCTGATTTGGCGGGTGCCACAGAAGTTCAAAACCAGTTGTCTGAGTTTGGATATGGCACAGAAATTGATGAAATCCCTCGCTCGAGCGGTGACATTCGAGTGGAGCTGACGGCTGTAAGTGGAAGTGTCGATCAGACTGAAAATGTTAAATGGTTGGAGCTTGCCACGGCCAGGCCATATTTGACTCTTGTCGAAAATCTCTGCGAAACGATTGCACAAGGGAGTCAATTCCCATAAAATGCCGCTCCTGAGTGAGAGTGCCAGGGCTTTTGACCCTAGGGAGATCTCTTGGGAGGGGTTCCCGAGTGGCCAAAGGGATCAGACTGTAAATCTGACGCG
>JABMOK010000080.1 GCA_013204155.1 Pseudohongiella sp.
ATAACTTAACAAAAGAATCTATGGGAATTGTGGATAGCAGGGGACACTAATAAGATAATAACTTAACAAAAGAATCTATGGGAATTGTCGACTTAAGTTAATAACTTAAGCGTTGTTTGGTTTATTCTGCGTAATAGATGCGTTTCTGAGCATCTGCGAGCTATGTTACTCACTTATTAATATCCATACTATTTGCAAGCTTACTATTTGATCTATGCCTCCCTCCTTGTTTTGCGCTATCTTACACAATCACTAACAACGGTCTAAATCCACTGCTTATGTTTTACGAGCCCAAGAACAAAGATCATGGTTTGCCCCGAAACCCTTTCAATAGCCTGATCATCCCGCGACCCATTGGCTGGATCAGTTCCGTTGACGAAGCCGGTGTGTTTAATCTGGCTCCCTACAGCTTTTTTAATGCCGTTAGTTACCAGCCCCCCACTATCATGTTTTCCGCCGGCGTCGGCTCGGCCTCCGATGGCATGAAAGACTCGGTGAGAAACATCGAAACCACGGGCGAGTTTGTCTGCAATCTGGCTACCTGGGAAACCCGTGAGCAGATGAATCAATCTTCGGTGGCGGTGCCGCCTGACTGTGATGAGATTGCATTGACAGGCTTGACCCAACTTCCTTCGAAATTGATCAGTGCGCCTCGCATAGCACAGGCGCCGGTGCATCTCGAGTGCCGTTATTTGAAGAGTGTGGATATTCCCGGTTGGAGCAAAGCGGATGATTTTCGCGTCATCTTCGGCGAGGTGGTCGGTGTGCATATTGACGATGAATTAGTCACCGCCGAAGGCTTGATCGACGTGGTCAAGATGTTGGCCATCGGCAGGCTTGGCTATAACGATTATACTCGGGTCGATAGCGGCTCGTTGTTTACTATGGAACGTCCTGTCTAACTGAAGATATGGGGTTGAAGATATAAGGTCAGAGTAAGCGTACAGTACTGTATTTTTACTCTGACCCGCAATTCTCCGGGTGAGTGGCTCGAGAGTTTTTATTTACAACCCGGCTCCGACTAATGCATGCTCAGGCTTCACTGCTAATTAGCCTTGCAGAGCAGTAAGCGCATTATGTTAGACCTGTGTTCCAGAAGACAAGGTGAATTCCTTCGCAACCCTCTGTAAACTAAGGAATCTTTTGCTGTGAATACCCTGATTCCAGAGACCAGATATCACGCCGGTGTTGAAACGCAGCGCCGGGCTGTTATCACTATCTGTCGATGGGTTTATCCCGTACTTACCCTGACCACTTTACTGGCGGCAATTTTTTATTGGCTAACTGAGAGCTCTTCCCTACTTGTATGGGGTGAGTTCTTTGTCATGCTGATTAGCAGTATTGGTTTGTGGATTTGGCGGCGAGAAAAGTCGCGTGTTTCGGGCGGGATAATTTGCGCTTCGTTCGGTATGGTTTGCCTGCTTGCATTTCTCCAATTTGGACCTCTTCTGGATATTGGCTTAATGTGGTTTGCCTGGATGTTGTGTGTGACGATTTTTTATAATCGCGCCTTATGGTCGGTTGTCCTAGCGGGTATTGCATTTGTTTTTGTCGGGGCTCTTGAGCAGCAGGGCTTAACACCTGGGTGGGCAATTCAGCCCAGCGCTTTTGACTGGTTGAGAATGTTAGTGACGACTATTGCCGTGCTTGGTAGTGGCGCGTGGTCTTTTCACATCATGCAGACATCCCTGGTACAAGCCCTGGAGAATGAGTCTCTCGCCGAAGCTAAAAGGAGAGAGTTTGAGCGAGAGCTTGCCAAGGCCCAGCGCCTGGAGAGCTTGGGTCGGCTAGCCTCGGGTGTTGCGCATGACTTCAATAACGCACTGGCTATACTTATGGCCGGAATGGACGCGCTTCGTGTCGAAGAAAACGAGGCGGAAAGGGGCCGGCTATTAAGTAATATGGAACAGGCTGTCAAGGGAGGAGTGGCCACTACCCGCCAGCTGTTGTCGATTTCCAAACAAGGGGTTGAGCCCGCGTTACCGACCAATCCACAGCAATCTCTTTCTCCTTTATTAGAGTCATTGAAGCTGCTTTTCCCGGAAAACATTAGCATCCGCTCCTCCCTGGAGAACAGCGGGCATGTTGCAATGCCCAGCGGAGACCTTGACCAGGTTGTGCTGAACCTGTGTTTAAATTCTCGGGATGCGATGCCAAACGGCGGCGAGTTAATGATTAGCTCTGGCAATGAGGGCGATAGGATACTAATTTCAGTAAGAGATACCGGCATCGGGATGGATGCGGCAACAATCAAGCAAGCCACGCATAGGCTTTTTACCACTAAAGGCAGCGGCAACGGTCTTGGGCTTGCTCTGGTAAAACAAACAATAGAAAAATTTCAGGGGACAATCGCTATCGATTCTGAACTCGGCTCGGGAACTACGGTAACCCTTTCTTTGCCCTCTATCGGAAGAGCCAATCAGAGCCCAGAGCAACAAATTAGCATGGCAAAAAGCCAGCCTAAATCAAACCAGCGCAAGCGGATATTGCTGCTCGAAGATGAGGATATGCTTCGAGATTTGTACAAAAATGTGCTCACTAGTAAAGGCTATGAAGTGAAGGAGGCGGCAACGATTGCCCAGGCAGTAGAAGCTTTGCAACTACACAGTTTCGATATTCTCGTCAGTGATGCAGGGCTTCCGGACGGTGATCCCTCTTTGGTGATTAAGCAATTTAGAGTAGCCGAGAACAAACCAGTAATAATCTGTTCCGGTCATGTTGATAGCGGTGAATTGATAAAAGGGCTGACACAAAAAGAGTTTAAGTTTCTGCAAAAACCTTTCCCCATGAACGCATTGGTTGACTTGATCGAGCAGCTTGTAAACTAATAGATAGACGGGAATAGATAGTAGGGGACACTAAATAGTAGGGGACACTAATAAGTTAATAACTTAAGCGTTGCCTGGTTTATTCTGCGTAATAGATGAGATTCTGATTCTGAGCATCTGCGAGTTAACTTATTAATTTATTAGTGTCCCCCTTATTCTTGCTGACATATACTTTCGACGGGCGGCAAGCGCTTTTTTAGTCTCATCTGAGGAGGAGAGAACCATGAGTTTAAAACGATCTGATCGAAGAGAATTCCTGAAGCGCGGGGCCGCGTTGGCCGGTGGCTTGGGCTTGGCAGCGGCAAAGCCCGCACTGGGCCAGACACCCGCAGCGGGAGGAATCATCACCGGCAGCCCGGAACTGGTGGCCTATGGCACGCGCTCCCGTTTCGTGACCTCGGAACGCATAGCGCACGGCGGCCGGGCGTCACCGGATGCCTTTGGGCTCGACTTTCATATTGCAAGTCCGATTCAGGATTCGGTGGGAGTGATCACGCCATCCTCGCTGCACTATGTGGGGACCACGCGGGGCGCCTTCGTGCCGGAAATTGATCCCCAGGAACATCGTCTCATGATTCACGGTATGGTAGACCGTCCGCTGATCTTCACCATGGAAGAATTGAAGCGTCTCCCTTCCGTGACCCGCCTGCATTTCATCGAGTGCGCGGGGAATCGTGCGAACAGGAATCACACGACAGTGCAGGAAACCCACGGCATGACCAGTTGCGCCGAATGGACCGGTGTACTTCTGTCGACGCTACTCAATGAGGCGGGCGTGCAAGAAGGGGGCAACTGGATCGTGGCGGAAGGGGTCGAGGAAGTGAAAGGGGCGTCGAGCATTCCGATGGCGAAGGCGATGGAAGACTGTATGATTTGCTACGGCATGAACGGCGAGGCGGTACGTCCCCAGCAAGGCTTCCCGCTGCGGATGCTGGCTCCCGGCTTCGAAGGCATCCTTTCCGTGAAGTGGCTGCGGCGAATCAAGGTGGTGGACCAGTTCTACATGACCTACAACGATTACGGGCATCTTCGTCAAGACTCCGACGATGCGGCGCTGAGTATGCAGATTGGACCGAAATCGGTGATCACCTATCCATCTGGCGGACAGCAGCTACCCGGCACCGGATTCTTCGAGGTCAGCGGTCTGGCCTGGTCCGGTGGTGGCAAAGTTAGCCGGGTGGAAGTATCTACCGACGGTGGCCGCAACTGGATAGACGCCGAAATTCGGGGGACGGCACATCCCATGGCGCATACACGCTTCAGCTTCCAATGGAACTGGGACGGCGCGGCGTGCGAACTCCAGTCACGCTGCACGGACGAACTGGGCAGTGTTCAACCGACGCGCGCTCAGATCGGCGAGTTTTGGGCTGCGCGGGGTCAGCCACCGAGAATAAAAGGCCAGGACAATTCAATTCAGCCGTGGAGAATCGACAGAGATGGGAGTGTTCACAATGCAATTTCCTAGACTACTTCTGCCGTTGCTGCTGCTGCTGGGCGTCTCCGCGCAAGCGCAGTCGCCGACCTATGGTGTGGGACGAACCCCGAGCGCAGAAGAAATTCGTGCCTGGGATATCTCTATCAGTCCTACGGGAGAGGAACTCCCGCCGGGACGCGGAACGGCCGATGAAGGCGCGCTGGTTTATCAGCAGAAAGCGTGCGCCGGATGCCACGGGGCAACAGGGACAGGGGGCGCCGCTCCCCGGTTGATAAAAAATGACAGGGGAGCCGATGCCGACCCTTGGTCATTGGGGCGAATTCTGCCGATTCGCTCGCCGTACGCGACGGCGGTATGGGATTTCATCAATCGCGGCATGCCGCTCTATCAAGAAGGAAGCCTCACCACCAATGAGGTCTACGCGCTGACGGCCTATCTGCTCTTCGTAAACGGCGTCATCGAGGAAGACAAGGTGCTCGATGAGAAGAGTCTGCCGCAGGTGATGATGCCTAATCGTGAAACCTGGGCCCCGCTGCCAGACTGGTGGAAGCCCGGGATGCCAAGGCTTCTCGATTACCCCTACTGACGTAGGCGGATAGAAATAGTAAAAAGGGGCCGGAGGGATTAATTTTTAATCCCTCCGGCCCCTTTTACTTTTTATTTTTACTTCTTTATTTTAACGCGTGGCGTCTTTGTCTACTCGGTCCTCCCCTCCATTTCCAGCCGGCGTGCGCCCGCCAGTATTCCTGGCATCGCATAATTGCCCTCATGGCAGGCGTATTCGTACAAGCCGTCGTTGGTGGCGTAAAAACTCAGCTCTGCAGTCCAGGGCTGGAGGTAGATGTTGCTGTCTTCGACCGTGAATTGATAGAAGATTTCATTGTCGGCGTAGCGGCTGAATCGTTCGATGATGCGGCCGTCCTTGGTAATGGGCACCGAACTCTGATTCAACTGCAGCGGGTTGATGTTGACGGTTTCCACAACCAGTTGATCGTTTTCATACCAGCCGACAGAATCGCCAAACCATTGTTCGAGTTCAACTGGCCGTCGTTGCGCCCGCGCCTGTTCGGGTGAATCAAAGACGGGAATGATGCGGGCATCGTGGGCCATCTCCACCAGGATCATGACGTATTTGTCAGTTTGCACGAATTGGTAGGTATTGTTGTACAGCGCGCTCATCATTCCAGGTCCGGCCTTGTTGCCGAAGCCCAACAGACAGCGTTCCGCATTGGGAATCGCTTCCGGACCGCGTGCGTCGCCAAAGCCAGTGGCATAGCGGTCACCGAAATCGCGTCGTTCGAAATCGTATTGTGGGTCTTCGCGGCGAGGGACTCGTCCGTTCTCTGGATTGACGACATAAGAGGTACGGTACTCGCCCTTAACCAGAGCCAGATTGGAGCCGGGATCGACCCAGAAATTATTGTAGGCGCGGGTGCCGAAGTTATCGCCCGCTTCGTCGGGCACTTCATTGACATCACCGCTTTCGTCCAGACCACCCTCAAGGCCGGCAATCGGCGTCCTGGCGGCAATAATCCGGGCTTCCTCCGGCGACACGACCAGAGAGTCCACCCCGCGCGGGCGGGTGAGACTGGTTAACGAGGCGTTGGTCCAGATGCCTTGCAGGTCGGGCCGCTCGGCTTTTTGCGCCAGCGCTGCAGAGCAGGCCAGCATGGCGCAGACCAGCAAGGACCCAATGCGGGCAGTATGCTTTAGCAGAATTATCATTTGGTATCTCCCGGGGTTGTTATCTGTCGGTCAGGATAAAGGGAGTCGGAGCAAATATACAGCAGTATTTAGCCCAAGGGATTCGAAACACCTAAGGCGCTATTGAGATAGAAAAGAAGGCAGGGGGGGGGTAGAGAGCAGGGAGGGCAGAGTAAATATACAGTACCGTATTTTTACTCTGACCCCAATTCTTCTTTTTCACAGCGGCCAGTTATGGAGCTATCGGTAAATTAGTGGGATACTTCTCGGCGTCGCGAGAAACGCGCGCGCGCCATATATTAATGTCATGTTTGCCCAAGAGATGCCTATGAGAGCGGAAGAACCTATCCCTAAATGGCAACGCATATTCTCTGCTTTGCTGGCGGTAGGTGCGTTGGTTGGTATATTTTCTCAAGTTCAAAATGGTGTGGCACTTGAGTTAGGAAATAGTTACCTGTTATTCAAGCTAGTCGCTGGAATGGTTGGGGTATTTCTTTTTTCTTGTATTGCTATCAGGGGCTCCCTTCCATTCCGCCAGAAGCGAACGGGTAATAACTAAATCATGCTAACCGCCACATGCCATTGCGGAGCGATTGAGATCGAGGTCGCAGAAAAGCCAAATTCTATAACTCAGTGCAATTGCTCTATTTGCAGACGATACGGAGCACTCTGGGCGTATTATACAATTTCATCGGCAACGGTTAATCTGGATCCATCCGCGGTTCGAACTTATCGCTGGAGCGATAAAGTCATAGATTTTGTGTGGTGTAATACTTGTGGATGTTTAACTCACTATGAGGACTCAGATAAAGTCGGCGACTATCGAGTTGCGATCAACACAAGAATGATGAACCCTTCCGATATCGAGGGAATAGGAATTCGATTTTTTGATGGGGCCAGCATGTGAATCCAAAGTATATTCAAAGAGATGGGGTCAGAGTAAACATACAGGACTGTATTTTTACTCTGACCCCAATTATTCTTTTATTCAATCCGTAGGGTGAACGAAGATGATGAAGCCGTTGAAGATTGGCTTACTGGTGGTCGGCGTCCTCATGGTGGGGACACTCTTGACACTGCGCGTGACCGGGCTGGCGCCGGGACATCCCAGTGCCGAGGAATACGTCAATGCCAGCCGGTCGGCCAGGCCGGGATTGTGGTTGGCGGGGGAGGTTGTCCATGAGGCGGTAACAAATTGGGACTGGGTCGACCAGTTCAGTGACGCCTTCAGCGAGAACGCAACCGAGCTTGAGACTCGTACCTGGTACGGTATCCCCCATTCCGTCACGGTCCTACTGGTTCCGCGTGGAGACAAACTCTACCTGCAGTCGAGTGCGCAAACATTCAGATTGAACAAGGAGTTCCCCTACGGCAAGGCGTGGTGGAGAAACGTCGAGCGCGATCCGCGTGTGCGCCTGAAGATTGGTGGAAAGATCTACGAGATGACGGTGGCATTGATCCAAGACCGGGCCGAGGTTTCCCGATTGCGAGGGGGGAGAGACCCTATTGTGAAAGAGATGGCTGCCGGCGAGAACGAATACATCACTGAGGAGTGGCACTATTGGCGCGTTTACCAGCGGAACGTGCCGGAATATGGGACAGGGTCGGCGGTTGCGGCGTCCGACTCGGCGACTTCCCGGGGGTCATGAGATCAAAGGGGTCAGATACGAGAGTAGTTTGATTTTAAGCCAGTGGTTATCTGATCAAAGTACCCAGACCCTTTTGATCAGGAAAAAATAGGAAGTTAGTCCGAATAAGTTTAGATATTGTAGTTTGTAGTAATATCCAATAAAAGGGCTTCGTTCGCTGATCGCAAGTGGTAGTTCGACTTAATATTTTCGGTAATGCTATTTACTGGCGGTAAGATTTGATTCCATATATTTTAAAAGGAATCACGTCATGAATAACATTTTCAAATTTAGAAAAACCAAGACTACCTGGAACAAGGGTAAGTTGGTGGGACAGAAATCCCCACTGAAGCTCAAGGAAATATGGGCAATTAGAATCAGACTCCAACTGAGCCACAACTTACGAGAACTCGCACTCTTCAATTTGGCCATAGACAGTAAGTTGAGAGGATGTGATCTGGTCAAGCTGAAGGTATCCGACGTAACGCAAGGCGGCAGTATTTCACACAGAGCCACGATCACTCAGCAAAAGACAAATCAACCCGTTCAATTTGAATTGACGGGGCAGACCAGAGAGGCTCTTCTGGATTGGATAACCAAAGCAAGTCTAAAGCACCCTGAATTCTTATTCCCCAGCAAGGTCCGCTCATCCCCTCACCTCTCCACCCGGCAATATGCCCGAATCGTGAACTCTTGGGTAACTAGCGTCGGGTTGGATCAAACCAGATATGGCACTCATACGATGCGCAGAACAAAGGCATCGCTTATATACCGGAGAACCAAGAACTTGAGAGCCGTACAGCTCCTATTGGGTCACACCAAGCTGGAAAGCACGGTGAGGTATTTGGGGATTGAGGTGGATGACGCTCTGGAAATCGCGGAGGCGACTGAGTCCTAGTTTTGGCGACTTTGGCAGTCTCATATCGGGATTGCCAAGGGGCCAATAGCAGACATTGATTCGCTTGTTATGTTTCGTCAAAACATTACTCCTGAACGCAGCTTTTCCGATACTCATTAAACTGAGCACTTACAATATTCTCACTACGAGTTGAAATTAATCGGTCAAAGTTATTACTAAGATTGCAAACAGGATTTCCAAATCGTGTCCAAGCTTCATCTGACAAGTTCCCACTCGCCCAGTAAGTATAGGCTCGATCATACAACTGAAATAACGTAATAAGCATTTCGTCACTTTGATATTTCTGTTTTTCGGAAAGAGCATCATATCCTTCAGTTTTCTGAAGAAAAACCAAATCGGCGATATCAGGATTCGTGGCACGGTCCCAATTACTACTAGCAATCTCGCCGACAAGTTCACCATAAGTGGCAGCTTGGATGGCCTCCGTATTTCCTCGGACTTCAAAAACCAAGACTAGTAAAGTAACTAGAACAGCAATTCCGGAAGCGATTTCCGCTATATGTGCATAATCTGATAGTTTCATGTGAAGTTCAGTATTTCATATATAGATCTATGGATGGCACCGTCAGGAACATAACATGTGTATATGACGCATACTCGTTTTCTCGCTAATCTTTACTTCTCTGACGGCAGCTTCCGGCCAGGAGCGGTCATTCCAATAACTGGCATTTTAACCAAAATGGACTCCATTATATTTCGGGAGTTACGTAGCCCATGCGGCGACGCAGTTCTAAAAACTCCGGCTTTTCCAACACTGGGTCATTGAAAAAATTATAGGTAAGGCTGTGATTAATCAGGGGCCTTCTTTTGTCAACTTCTGCACTATCGAGTTCTGCTCTGAGTTGTTCCAACGCACTGGATTCATCGCCAACACTAAGATAGGCATAAATCCTATTTGTCACGTCTAGCATTGCGGGAGATTGTATGACTCCTAGAGCAAATCGCTCAAAATAGTCTTGTGCATTTTCCGGGGAATTCAACAAAGAGTAATAGTAAGCCGTCAACGCTAGTTGATTAGGGCCCTCGGGCGCGTCAAGTGATTCGGCAATATTCAGATGTTCTCGAGCGGTCTCATCATTTCTAAGCAATTGTTCGATTAAAGCAAGCTGTAAGCGTACATTAATTAAAGTTGGGCGGATTTCGCTGGATTTGAGTAATATATCAAGAGCCGCATCCCAATCCCTTAGGGTTAAATATAATCTACTTGCCGCACCAAGCCGGTCAGGATCAATCGATAGTAACTCATTCACAATTTTCTGACCCAGCTCGTAGTCACCCCTGTGAGTTAAAAATCGAGCGTAGTCATCCAAAATATCAGATTCGTTAGGATTAAGATTGTACGCTGTCTGCCACAACCGATAAGCGTCATCTTCGCGCAATTCATAAGTTGCTATCTGGGCCAGTGCCGCATAGGCAGAAGTGTTAGAGGGATCAATTTGTAGAGCCAGTTCCGCGTTCTCGTTCGACAACAAAACATTAGGGGTAACTCCGACACTAAAGGAGTAGACCCAGGCCTTGGCTGCGTAGGCCTGGGCAAACTCCGGATCCAGGGCAATGGCGCGATCAAGTAACTGTATATTTTCAGGAGTTGCGTCACCGGGGCTGAAATCCCAATCGATATGCTCCATGAAATTTAGATACAGCGCATAGGCCTCTGTCGAATTGGTCATGCGCTGCTGAATACGCTCGGATTCCTGGGGTGTCAATTGCGCCTGCATTGCGTTAGCTATTCGAGCAGCGATATCGGCCTGAATGGTAAAAATATCGACAAACTCACGGTCATAGTTGCCGGACCACAAATGAGCATCGGTATTTGGATCGATCAACTGAGCTGTAACCAATACCCGACCATCGGCATATTGCACGCTGCCCTCCATCACGGTCTCCACTTTGAGCTCGCGAGCAATTTGGGGGATATCCATACCGCTTTCGGCGTAGCGCATCATGGTGGTTCTGGATATTACGTGCATATCGCTGATCTTGGCCAATTCGTGGAGTATTGTGTCGTGGATACCTGCGGCGAAAAAGGCGTTGTTCGGGTCGGGACTGAAATTAGCGAAGGGTAAGACTGCAACCGAGTTGGGCAATATATCGGTTTCTACAAGGTCCTGAGTCAAATCGGCATCAATACCCGTCTCGATTTCCGCCATTTGCGGCACCGCCGTATTAACATCTCGATACATTAACCAACCAACGGCGCACGCCAACAAGCCGATCAGCACATATTCGATGCCTTTGCTGCTAACCGGGCTTCCGGGCGCTTCCGCTTCCCGCACTACACCGGTCGCCGTAACATTGAATGCCCAGCTAAAAATCAGAGCAACTGGAAAGCCGATGCCCAATAAAACGATCACAAGCGTGTCAGTCCACTCAGGCAAACTCAGTGGTTCTTCGACGGTAACGATGATCTGTACGAGCATCCAGGTGATGATGCCGTAGACCGCAGCCACCTGAAAGATTTTGCGCCGTTTGATTTCTTGAAACAGATTGCCCATGGGGGAGTGGGGTCCTGATGTTGTTAGTAGCAGCTAATCGACTTTAGCCTCTTTATTTGGACAAAGAGTCTAGCATATAAGGCCTGATAGCCTCTATGTCTGCTTTCGGGAGTCAAATTTTAGCTAAATCTTACAAATCGATAATGGCGGCTATGGGTCGATAGCTGCCCCCTGACTCCAATCCTGACGTTTTGACCAAAAGGGTCTGCTCCACTCCAAAAGCCGACATTACCGTTTTTGACTCATTTCTTCAATTCTGGCTAAATGGCGGCTTCCAGATGCGGATTCAACCGGTGGACGCAACACATTGATTAAATCGGTTCGCCGGCGTATCGAAGTCTAACGTTTTTCTCGGCCGCTCGTTAAGGTTTCTCGCAATAGTATTTAACTTAGCTTGTGAGTGAAGAGATAGATCTGTTC
>JABMOK010000081.1 GCA_013204155.1 Pseudohongiella sp.
CTTTACGGCGAGGACGGCGACGACCAACTGTACGGAGGGGAGCAGCAGGACTTGCTGGACGGGGGGCCTGGCAATGATACCTTGATTGGTGGTGCGGGTTGGGTAGATACCCTGATTGGTGGCGACGGCATCGACACCACCGACTATTCCGCCACGACCCTGGGGGTGAAGGTTGATCTCGTGGCTGGAAAGGCACTGGGGTCGGAGAGATTCGCATGGGACGACCCTGAAAACACCGATTCCGACATCCTGATCGACATCGAGAACATCATCGGTGGATCGGGTAATGACGTCCTGATCGGTAACGAATATAGCAATTCGATCACCGGCGGCGCGGGCAACGACGAACTCTACGGAGAGGCCGGCAATGATACGCTGGATGGTGGTAATCAGAACGACTTGCTCGATGGTGGAGCTGGCGACGACGCGCTTTATGGGGGGCAGGGCAACGATACCTTCGTCTTCTACAGCGGCAGTGGTGCTGATACGGTTCATGATTTTACGCACGGAGATGACCGTCTTGACCTAAGCGCTTTCAGTTTCTCAGGCTTTAACGCCGTACAATCAAGCTTGAACAGTGATAACTATGTTGTCATTCAACTGGATCAAAATGATTCAATCACCCTGATTGGGGTGGGCAGTGTAACTGCATCAGACTTTGTGTTCTAGCCGCTCTTGATACGTTTCGCCGCCAGTGCGACGATCTGACCGCAGGGAAGCGCGAGAATTAGGGGGCAGGCCGCGTTTAAGGACCAATTCGATATTGAGCGCCAGAGCTCTCTAACTCGATAACTGCCCTCAAGATTCACTAAACAAAGAAGCCCGCATCAAGCGGGCTTCTTTGGTTTGGCTCTCTGGAGACCTAAACAACCCAATCACAAGCCCTCAAAATAAGCAGGGATAGTCATCATGACTTGCTCCTTGATACTGCCGTTTTTATTTTCATACTTAAAAAATCCCTCGGCGGCGATGCGATCCATCGGCAGGGAAAATGTTCTTGCTGTGTCGATGGCTTGCACCAGGGCCAGATATTTCGCCTGGGTTAGTTGGCTGGCATAGCCTTTAATAATTTCGTACTTGGCAGCGGCTACGGCGCTGACGTCTATTAACAGATTAATGGGTGCCAGGGTGCTGATTTCATACGCGTAGGCGTCACCGGTAAATCCCTCCAGACTCTGAATACTTTTCCATACCAGCTCAGTAGTAACGCGATGATCGGGATGATATTCCATCGGTGTGGGAAAGAAGACGCTGCGAGGTTTTATCTGCGCCAGCAATTCAGATATCTTATCGCATAGGCGATCACTGACTTGCAGGCCTCGATCCGGTTCAGCGAAAAAATAAATTGAAGTAACCCCCAAAGCATCCGTCGCCGTCCTGGCTTCCTGAATTCTTTTTTCCACCAGGGCTTGATGATCACCCTCTCCGCCAAGCGCTCCATCCGTAACAAACACAACATGGGTTTCGATGTTCTGCTGACTGGCCAACAATAAGGATCCACCCATGCCAAAGGTTTCATCATCGGCATGAGGGGCAAAAACCAGCCAGGGGCCTTCAGGCAAGTCAGAGACAGAGTAGGGCAGCAGGTCGTGTTCCATTAACATACTTTATTCTCGCTTATCAGAAAATTAGAGCGCGCTTATTATTTGCAGTGATGATCGAGCTCAAGTCGCCATCAGTTGCCTGTTTCAAATTACTATTTCAAATTACTACTTCAAATTACTACTTCAAATTACTACTTCAAATTACTACTTCAAATTACTACAGAAAATCACTGTCACCGCACATAAAAAACCAGGAGTCTTTAACCTCACTCGCCTGAAGACCCTCACAGTAGACCCCAAGGGGCAGTCGAAGTGGTTTTTCTCCGATTATAACGGATGTATCTGCGATTAAAGGACAATCGACTTCAGTCAGCCAGCCGTAAAGATCCTGGCAGTTTAATTCGCTGGCAAGGTGTCGACCAAAGCTGGCCAGGTCGCGAATGTTATTTTTTGCCGAGACCATATCCACCAGTAATAGCCGATCATCGATCTGACGAGTTACCAGCAGGCCGAACGGCGTTGAACTGTTTTTGTGAGAAACCAGATGTAGCTGGTAATTCAATGCGGGGTGATCATGATAACGATGGCGCAGATAATCCAGGTCCCGTATGCCGATGCTTCTATCGGCAAAGTCCGCGGCCATGGCAGACCACAGTTGCTTAACGGCGTCTTGATGGGCAGCGGATTCAAAATCAAATACCACTGACTCGAATTGCGCGCTGCTTTCTGCGCTCCAGGCTATGTCAGCCATGGTGCCAACTTCCGCATACATCCCAAGCCGCTCGGCGAGTCTCATGGCCCTCTCATTGGGGAATCCATAGGACAATAAATAGGGTCTTT
This sequence comes from Pseudohongiella sp., assembly GCA_013204155.1. Taxonomy (GTDB): domain Bacteria; phylum Pseudomonadota; class Gammaproteobacteria; order Pseudomonadales; family Pseudohongiellaceae; genus UBA9145. The sequence continues at coordinate 2,385 of JABMOK010000081.1, forward strand.
CGAAGCCTACATACCTATCCAGAAATGCGGTCACGGAAAGATAAAAAGGCCCTTTCTTCGAAAGTGTACCGCGGTGGGATTGCGCCACCATGGAATCACCACACTGAATGGAGCAAACCGCCTCGCCCTTGAATAGCACGCGGCGTTCGGTGCCACCGAAGTAGGCAACAACCTCATCGCCGGTTCGAACTATGACGCCAGCACCTCGGCCGTCGCCATATTTCCATTCCCAATTGGAACGGGACATGTCCTTTTTAAACACCGATTTGAAAAGCTCTCGAATTTGTTGCTGATGTTCGGGCTTGGCGTCGTCAACTTGCCATAGTGAAGAAATCATACTGCTGGTCATTCCGGGAGAGCCTGTTTTCGCTAAGTAATCGAAACGTGTATACCGTATGACGATAATAAAAGCTAATGCGGCGGCAGTACACCGCGCTTTAAACTCAAGGTAGAGTATCTACTGACTCGCAGAGTATCCACGGGGAGTTTGCAGCTTGCCCTGCTATACCTACAATTAATATAGGGTTAATTCGCGGGTTCAAATCTGATACCCACACAAATAATAGGGTTTAATATGCCTTATCCAGCGTTGGTACCCACAGTAAAAGCAGGGGTTAATTCGCTGTTCAAAAGCCGAATTTCGGCCAAAACCGAGGGTTCAATAATGAAACTGATCTTCCCCCGATAAAATTGACACCATTTTATCTACGCTGCACGTTGTTCATATTCTATCGGCGACTCGTAAGCCAAACCTGAGTGTAACCGAACAGTATTGTAAAACCGATTAATATATGTCGATAGAGCACGCCTAAGCTCCGCTATCTTGCTCCATGTCACTCCACGAATGAGTTCGGCTTTCAAACTATGGAAAAATGACTCCATAAAAGCATTGTCAGTACAATGCCCTGGCCGATTCATGCTATGCCTGGATCCATTCTCCAGCAATAGTTTTTGAAACTCACCACCGGCGTATTCAACGCCGCGATCTGTATGAAAGAGAACCCCTTGAGGGTAATTCCTTTTCCTCAATGCATACGTTAGAGCTGCTCTGGTTAGTTCCGTAGTTCGTGTCGAAGAGAGTGACCACCCTAAAATCCTACGTGAATATAGGTCCATTACTGTAGCCAGGTACTGCCATTTTCCGCTAGCCTTCAAATAGGTAACATCTGCCACCCATACTTGGTTAATAGCTGTTGGTTTGCTCATCTTACGCAATAAGTTTTCACCTTTTGCCTTAAAGCGCTTCAAACCTGGCTGGCGGCGAGTAACTCGAACAACACGCCCTTTAAGCCCAGCCTCCCGCATTAGTCGCTCAACGCGCTTACGGCCCACTTTGACGCCTTGCTTTACTAGTTGTCTATATATCCTAGGACTGCCATAGCGGCCACCACTTCGCCAGTAAAGCCTAGTAATACGTTTAAGCAATTTCTGGTCTTCGTGGAAACGTTTTGGGGCTTCGCGCTTCTCCCAGGTGTAAAAACCACCGCGCGTAACACCCAGCCAATCACACAAAAAAGTAACGCCTAGTTCTCGGTATCTTTGGATGTACTCAAATCGTTCTGACGTCGTTCCGCCAGATACCGTTGCCACTTTTTTAGAAGGTCGTTCTCCTTCTTTAGCCTATCATTCTCTTTCTTTAATCGCGCATTTTCTGTCAGTTCACGGGCACTCACAGTACGTTTTCTCTTATCCACAGCTACTCGCTTTTGGCCATCACCTTGAATTTTCCCTTCACGGTATTCTTTGCGCCAGCGAGATAGCATGAAGGGATGTATATCCAGTGCTTCGGCCACTTGTTTCGATTGAATGTCATCCTGAAGGCTCAACTTAACAGCCTTCACTTTAAAGTCTTTGGTATATTTCCATGTCTTTTTGGGTTGGGTATATCTTGGCATTTGCTACCTCCTTAGTTATTAGAAGGTGTCAACTAAAGCGGGGGAGGTTCAAACC
>JABMOK010000082.1 GCA_013204155.1 Pseudohongiella sp.
AATTATCAATAAACAACTGAACGAAGTATTAGTTTCGCTAGAATTATCGAGCTTTAGGAGAAATTTCGAAGGTTCCTGGTGCAAGTAAGGCGATATTTCGTGCAGTAGAAGGTGTGGACATAAATTGAGGTAGCGTTTATCGTTCTTATACACTGCTTCCTGACGGGCGATGGCAGCCTGTATCTGTTCACTGGTAAGGAATTCCTGTTCACCGAAACGCTCAGGGCGCTGCATCGGAGTATTAGAGCTGAAGTTCCAGACTCCCTGTAAATCGGGCTGACCATACTCCGTAAGCGGCACTACATAATCGCCGTCTGACTGAGCCAGAACAAGCCCGCTGAAAGCCGTAACTATTGAAAAAATAAGAACTAATTTGATTTTCATAGAATCCCCTGGAGAGATATTTGTACCAGAGGGGTAACTTAGTGGTTTAGCCCTCAGGAATCAATAAAAATTCGCCGAAACGACCGCAGGGGCTGATCACTTTCGCGATTCAAGTACAGGACCAGTCGCATGGATCTACGCCGCCAATTAGCTGCGCTGCAAGCTGCCAGGCAAAAGTAATCAAGCTCAATAGACATCGCCTCGAAGCGCGCGATGTGCCAGGGCGATTCTTGTCTTGATATCCAGCAGTCACTGTTCACACTAATTCTGGGGTCAAAAAAAACGGCCGCTTCCGCAGAAGAGGCCGTTCCTTTTTTCTTACTCTAAATCAGCTAGCTGATTTAAAACTTACAGCTCGAAGGTGACACGGGCATAAACCATACGACCCATGGCATCGTACAGACGCTCTTCAGTACCACCTAATTCAGCCATACGCTGTGGTCTTCTGTCGAACAGGTTGCGTGAGCCAACGGTAATAGTGATATCACCACCTAATGCCTCGAAACCACTGTAGTTATACGCAAAATCCTCAACGTGTGACTTGCGCAACTCGGTAACGGTTTTAGGCACTACCAAGGGATTCAGACCACCCAGAAAATTCCCCTGGTAACCTTGGTAACGCAGGCTATGCAGGTAATGGGAAGTCAGGCTGGCGCTGTGATTTCCATTGACCCAACCGATGCGCATATCACCCTTGATACGCGGCATAGGAGGTACCGCACCGGTAGACCAGTTGCGGCTTCCAACGGCCTGTACTACTGGCTTTGAAGCAGCGAGCTGGTATTCATACTTATCGAGATAAGTCGCTGCCAGATTCAGGTTCATGGAACCCAGTTCATTCATGCCGAACAGGTCAGGGATAGCGAACTGATAGTTCCAGTTCATATCATAGGCCTCAACCAACATGCTGGACGCATTTGAGCTACTCTGAAATACCCGAACGATTTGATCGAGCGAGAACGGGTCACGAATGACTCGCTTATCGGAGCGCGGATCGGCGACCCAGGTAGCCAGTTGCGCCGCTGTTGGCTTCGCACCGGTAGGGATATCACCGTAGGCTTGCTCGAAATTGAAGAAATCGTTGTTCAGAATATCCTGCGAACCTGTCGCGACAATACGGTCAGTAAAGTCAGTCTCGCTGTAGGTCAACGACAGCCGCATGCCATCGATGATCTCCCAGTCAAAACCATAGCTGAGGGTATCTGCCGATTCCGGCACCAACGCGGGGTTACCTTGATTACAGCTCGAGGTAAACGCCGCGAAGGTTGAGAATGGATCCGCGATGTTCTGCAGACCACAGCTCTGAGGCGAGGTCAAGGCACCCAAGCTAGGCGCGATAAAGGAAGTACCCTTGGTTGCACGCAGAGTCAGATTCTGGAACGGACTATAGGTGACGCCATACTTCGGATCGGTAGAACTCTGTCCGGTGCTGTAATCTTCATCACGTACCGCCAGTTGCAGTTCCAGGTTATTCAGAACTGGAACGGAGAACTCGGCGAAGAAGGAATCCACCGTACGGCCACCGTGATTAGGAAATTGCTGCGAACCAATCCACTGATCATTCTGCTGCACATAGGAGGTAGGGATATCAGAGAATTGTGTGTCACGGCGCTGATAGCCAAAGGCCGCACCAATAGGTCCAGCGGGCAACTCGAAGCCCCCCAGCGGCAACTCACCGTTAATCACCAGATCAAAGGTTTGCAGGATGTCTTCGTTGAAGGTATGGGCATAGTTAACCGTCGAGTCAGCCACGGCCTGAGTGTTCAGGTCGGCGGCGTTCGGGGTAACAAACGGGGTGAAACAGGCATCCCGATCGGTTGCAACATCACAGAGTAAGCCCTGGTTCAGGCCGCTAAAGCTGCCCTCGTAGTCCTTGTCATTATCGATCTGGTTGCTCCACATATATGCGGCATGACCGTCCCAGTCGGAAAGATAGGGCACGGTAAACTCAGCCTGCACCACGGAGCGCTTGCCATAGAAATGGCCATCCCGTGGTGACGAGCCGTCGTCGTTGAAGATAGCAGGCAGAGTGCCGTGCTTGGCCCATGGCCGCCATGAAGAGAACGCCACGTCCTCATTAAATGGAATGCCCGCCGGATCGAGAATTACGGTGCCGAACTGGCCGCCAATACGATCGGGAACGCCATCACCGTTGGCATCCTGTGCAAACAAGGGATTACCATTGGCATCCACCGCCCGGTAGGGATTACCTGGAATCTCGCCACGGACAAGTGGAAGTTCGGTTACACGACCACCAGGATTGATGGGGGAGCCGCGGACTTCGTGGCGCACATCCCAAAGATTGAATTGGGCACTGACCGAGAGGTCATCGCTGAATTCATAGGAGATGCTGCTATACAGGGTACCCTGCTGGGTCGGATAGCGGTAATCCCAGAATTCGCCATAGTCATAGGCACAGTTGGTCGCGCTTCTCAGAAAGCCAAACTCGCCGTTCTTGATCTTGGTAGGGTCGTCGTGAGTCAAGCCACAGCCAGGGTCCGCTTTGGTTGCGGTTGAACCGGTTAGCACACCATTGGCATCACGCTTGGGAACCCGGTAGTCGCCAGGAGTCGCAGTACTGGACCAGACGAAGGCTGACAGCAGTGTTTCCGGGCGATCGCGCATCTCCAGACGGCTGTGCTCACGCCAGTTGGCAGCCACAACGATGTCGAATCCATTGAATTCGGTACCCCATAAGAGGGCAAAATCCACGTCGTTGTAATCGCCTTGAGTGTCTTCCTGGCTCATGGTTTCAAACTTGAAGCCATCATAGGATTTGATAGGCACGAAATTCACCACGCCGGCCACCGCCGCGGAACCATACAGTGCGGCTGCACCGTCGGTCACGATATCAATCCGTTGGATGGCGATTTGTGGCATCAGTGTATTCACGTTGGAACTGACGTTGCGGATACCATCCAACAGGTCCAGAGTGGCACCGGTACCGAGACCGCGCAGGTTCAGTGAAGTTGAAATGTTCTGTGCACCGGTAAAGGCGTTGGCCGTTACGGTAGTGCCCTGATTAAAACTCAGGTTGTGAATCACATCTCCCATATTCGGTGTACCCGCCGCTGCAATATCATCTGCATTGATCTGGGTAATGGGTGATGCGGCACGGAATCCTTCCGTACGACGGATATAGGATCCGGTTACGAGTACTTCTTCAACACTCGTGGCATCTTGTGCAAAACTTGCGCCAGCAAAGGGTAGCAACGACAAGGATATTGCCGCGCAAAGCAACCTTCGCTTATGTGGGTTATTTCTAGTTACGTTCATTCTATCTCCCTAAAGAGTTTTATGTTTATAGACGTCTTTTTGTAATCTTGTGCCGTCATATTTCTTAGTGTCTGCGCGACAAAGATCGGTTTGAGCGTACAACAGAGTCAAAAAGGCAGAATTTCTGCAGACGACCCGGTGGTTCATGGGTAATCGTCAAACCTCACTAATTGAAGCTGGACTGAACAACCTGGCTGGCTTTAGACAATAGAAAACCTCAATAAAACCAAACGCTTAAGTCCATTCAAGCGCCCCTAGGACGGTTCAATTATTTCCGTGGTGCCCTTCGTACCCGAGGCTCATAAAAGTTGTACCTTCTACGAAAACCTGAGGCTGATACTAGGACCAGAATTGGAGGCTGTCAATTCATAAATAATAGACTGAAAATCAGTAGTTACGGGAGGGGTAGAATGGTATCAAATATGCCTCCATTCACTGGAAACCGTGTGAATTTGTGGCATTGAATATTCAAGATGCAATAGCAAATAGCGGGTCCTGCTTTCGCTCATCAACCGGAAATCGATATTGCATGAATGTAAGTAACCACTTACTAATTTATCGCTTTTACCGACTAGCTCACTGGATGTGAAAGGCAAGCGTATATGGGGCGCGGCGTCGAGCCAGACCTGCCCATGGAGCGGGCCTGACTGGACTATTCTCTGGTAAATCTAGCGAGCAGGCTGGAAGTGTCCCAGCGACCGCCACCCATCGCCTGCACTTCGGCGTAGAACCCGTCGACCAATTCCGCAACAGGCAACTGCGCGCCGTTGCTTTTCGCCTCCTCCAGAGCAATTCCCAGGTCTTTTCGCATCCAGTCCACCGCAAATCCAAATTCATACTGATCCGCAAGCATGGTCCGATAGCGATTATCCATCTGCCAGGAACCGGCCGCACCCTTGGAAATAGTTTCGATCAGGGCCTCACCATCCAGTCCCGCCCGTCTTGCGAAATTAAGCCCCTCGGCCAACCCTTCCACAATCCCGGCAATGCAAATCTGATTTACCATCTTGGCAAGCTGCCCGCTGCCTGCAGGACCCAGCAATTTACTGAATTTTGCATAACAAGCGATTACCGGCTCGACTATTTCATAGCTGGCTTGATCGCCACCGATCATCACCGTGAGTGCCCCATTTTCGGCGCCGGCCTGACCCCCTGAAACCGGCGCATCCAGAAATCCGATTCCCAAATCGGCAGCGGCCAGGTACAACTCCCTAGCCAGAGACGCGGACGCGGTGGTGTGATCGACTAATATCGCCGACTTGTTCATGCCCGCCAGGGCGCCATCATCTCCAAGTATTACCTGCCTGACATCGTCATCATTGCCGACGCAACAAAACACGATTGCGCAGTCCTCTACCGCCTCTTTCGGAGTCAGGGCCTTGTCACCCTTATACTGCTCGCACCAGCGTTGTGCCTTTTCCGTGGTGCGGTTGTAGACACACACCTCGATGCCAGCATTTTTTAGATGACCCGCCATGGGGTAACCCATAACTCCCAAACCGATGAATGCCGCCTTCATGTCGTTCTCCCTGCTCTACTGTCAGCGCCGATATACCGATTTGCCACGAGAAAATGTTTCGACAATGGCGATGTTTTCTAATTGCAGAGGATCGACGCTGACGGGATTAGCCGCCAGTATTACCAGGTCGGCGCGCTTGCCTACCGTAATCGACCCCTTCTCATCTTCTTCAAAATATTGGTAGGCGGCACCCTGGGTGATTGCATACAGCCCCTCCATTACGCTGGCGCGTTGATCGGGGCCGAGTACGTAACCACTTCGAGTTAATCGATTCACTGTTATCGAGAGCAAGCGCATCATGTCCGGCGGCACTATCGGGGAGTCGTTGTGTACGGTAAAGGGAATTCCCCGCTCGATGGTGGCCTTAACAGGACTGATAAAACTCGCGCGTCGCTCACCGAAGCTGAGTCTATGCCAGTCACCCCAAAAGAAAGGATGCACCGCATAATATGAAGGCACGATTCCGAGCTGTTTCATTCTATCCAGTTGATCCTCTCGCACCAGCTGGGCGTGGATCGTTACCGAACGGTGGTCGGGAATGGCCTTACCGGCTACCGCCGCCGCTACACCGTCAATCATTAGCTCGATCGCCGCATCACCATTGGCATGGGCCAACACCGGCACTCCCCGTGCCAGCAGTCCCGGCATGCGGGCCAGATACGCGTCCGGGTCATAACTGGGATAGGCAACATAGTCGGCACCCTGCCCTGGAGGCCCCTGATCATAGGGCTGGGACATCCAGGCGGTACGGCCCTGGGGAGAACCGTCGAGGGTGAATTTGACGCCGCCGACCCTGAATCCTCCGCTGTAACTGGAGTCATGAGTAACTGTATTCAACACCTCATCACTTAAGGGGTTGGCCAGGATGTAGGCCACAATGTCCACAGGAAACGGCTCGGCCCTGGCTTCTTCTCTCAGCAGCTGTACGTAGTCGAGACTGACATTGGCATCCTGGATTGTGGTAATTCCGTAACCGGCATAGATATCAATTGCAGCACGGCGCAATTGGCTAACTCTTTGGGGGCTCATGTTTGAACTGGATCCAGGAAAGGCCCCCATCGCGGTTTCTTCCATGACTCCGTCTGGCTCATTGCTGCCAGGCCGGCGTCGAATAACACCGCCGGCTGGATTTTCACTGGTAGCGGAAATTCCGGCCTGCTGCAGGGCGAGGCTGTTAGCTGCCAACAAATGACCAGAGACGTGACGAACTACAATCGGGTGATTGCTTGATGCTCGATCCAGGTCATCCCGATCAGGATGTCTCTGTTCTGCCAACAGTGAATCATCGTAACCAAAACCGTATACCAATTCTCCAGCAGGAATTTGTTGTTGTTCAATTCGCAGGCGAATAAGCCTGACCGGTGTCTACGTACACGATGGAGCAGAAGGTTTCGCGTTTCATTACAACAAAGCCCCTACAGTAGAGCAACTCACCGAAGTCTTACACACCATCAGCCAGCGGG
>JABMOK010000010.1 GCA_013204155.1 Pseudohongiella sp.
ATTATCAAATTTCTCAGCAGCCAACGCCCGAATGGATTCATATCGAATACGAAGGGGTCAGCAAAGAAATATTTATAAAATGCGCGCAATCCCTTGGTGGTAGGTTCGGCAGGTGTGCCGAGATTTAACAGCAATACAGCTTTTGACATCAGGAAAATCTTCTTCTAATCAAGGTTAAAAATTTGCTCTGCTCAATCTATCTGAGCGCGATCGGCCGCATCGACTTGCTTCACAAAAAATGCCATGAACCGGGCCATACGTTCCATGCCGGGAATTGAGATCACTTCCAGCACTTCGCCGCTGGTGTGATACAACGGCGGCGCTTGCATAGTAGTGACAATCGGCACACCAGCACTGCGGTAGCCTCCTCCTTCCCCGCTCGCCATAGTGGAGGAACTGGAAACGAAATTGGTGCCATAAATTTCGGTGCCACGAGTGAATAGTTGTTGCAGAAAAGCAGATTGATTGGTGATACCAACCACGATCGGCGCTTCTACAGCATCGGCCGTGTATTGCCGGTAACCATCCTCGAACAGAAATCTTGCGGGGGAGATGTTTCGCTGCGCCACATGCTCCAGATTAAATATCAGTAATGCCTTGTCAAATAGTTCGGGGTTCATGCTCACCGCATTGCGCGGTCCATTTAGTCCCGTAGTGTGATGCCCGGCGCTGACCACTAATACCAGATTACGGCGCAAGTGGTTTTCCGCTTTGGCAAAATGTCTTCCCAGCGCCAGCAATACGGATAGACCATCTGCGTTATCCCCTGCTCCGTCGAACCAGGCATCGGCATGAGCGTTCAGGACAATAGTTTCATCTCTGCCGTCACCGGGAATCACCGCAATCGCATTCGTGGCAGAAAGGTTCGAATGACGACGGGCCTGCAAACTGATTTGCAAGCGTAGATCCTGCAGACTCCCCCGCTCTGCTGCGGCATCCATTACATGGCGCAGAAACCAGCTGTCCTGCCCACCCAGATTAAAACAGGGACCGCCGCAATTACTGAAATCTCTAACCCGTTCATTGCCCGGTTGATCAACCAGAGTAATCACCGCCAGCGCCCCACGCGCCATCAAGTCCTGTGCATTGGGCACAGCGCTGTCTCGCTCGAATACCAGATGCGCCTGAGGCGTTACCTGTTGAATAGCGATCTTGCCCGCCACATCGATATGCATCAGTTCAGCCGGACTGCCCTTACCGACATACACCAGTGGTGCGCTCAGCGTTCCACCCGGGATAGTGGAATCTGCCAGGGCCATCGACGATTGCAAGACAACATCTTCCGACCCGGCTCCGAACGCAGAATTTCCTAATAAGCGCACTTCCCATTTTTCTGGCAACCACAGTGCCGTATCTTCGGCTTGAGCAAAGCGCTGCAAGCTGACTTCTTCGATGCCCGAGCTTCGAAGTTGTTCTGCGGCCCAACGCACTACGCTTTCCCCGGAGGCAAAACCACTCACTCGGCCCCAGAGCTGATCCCCTCCTAATTCCCTGGCGAGCAGGCTCTGACGGGAGAAATCAACAATGTGCTGAAGATCATAGGCCAGCCTTCTGCCTTCCAACTCGGTAAAGGACTCTTCTCCTACAGGCACCACGGCGGGCGCCGGACCACGCTGATTTATCGCCACAGGACTGGCATGGGGGACTAGGGGAGGCGGCAGCTGAATGCCAAACCAGGGCCCTACTGCAGAGGGATCCTGAGCCGTCGAACTGGCAGGCGACAGCAGCAAGCAAAACAACAAACACCAACAAGCGGGTAATCTAGAATTTTTAACAATCATGGGTAAGATGGTAAAGCATAAGCACTCTCGGGTTCCACTGTTTAGCGCCTAGGGGACAAAAACATCTCGCTGGTAAAAACTGCTCACTGAGCTAACGCCGCGCGCGATAATAAATTCAGCCCCTAACGACCAGAGCATCGGCTATGATTTTGGAGATTTCTCGCAGCCGAAATGGCTTTTTCAGCACCGCACTTAGCTTCAAATAGTCTATATTCTCCTGCTCAATAAGATCACTGTAGCCGGTACAGATAATCGCCGGAATGGTCGAATTCAACAGTCGCACATGTTCCAGTAATTGAGTGCCAGTCAGTTTCGGCATACTCTGATCTGTCAGTATGAGATCAAAGCCTTGCGGGTTTCGCTTGAAGGCTTCCAGTGCATCGATGGAATGACTAAAAGCGGTGACTTGATAACCGTTGCCAGACAGTAAGCGCTGTGTAATATTCAGCAAACTTTCTTCATCATCCACTAAGAGAATCCGCTCACCATTGCCGCGAACCATGGCTTCTGTATCCGCGTTGGGATCCACATCTAACTCAACACCTTCTTTTAAGTACACGGTAATACAAGTTCCCTCATCGGGAACAGTTTTCAAATCCAGCATGGCGCCATGAGCTTTCACTAGATTATAGACAATCGCTAGCCCCATGCCGGACCCTTCTCCCTGGTTCTTGGTAGTGAAGTACGGCTCGAAGGCTCTTGAGGCTACTTCCTCGCTCATCCCTGGCCCATTGTCTGCAATTGACAGGACGCAATAACATCCCGGACTTAGCACCCCCTGAGAGAGGTTTTTCTCCTCACTGAACTCTCTTCGCTCCAGAGCAACAGTGATACAACCACCGCTGGACTTCATGGACTGATAGGCGTTAGTCGTCAGGTTGATGATAATCTGTTGCAGCTGTATCGCCGAACCCATTACCGTTTGAATCTCGTCATCACACTTAACAATGATTTCAACACTGCTGGGAATGGATACCTGAACCAGCTTCATAGTCTCATCGAGTAATTCCGGCATATTGATCGGTTTCTGCTCAGGATTTCGATCACGACTAAAGGTCATAATCTGAGCGACAAGTGACCTCGCCCTATCTGTGGCTTTCAATATTTGCTGCAGGCTCTGCGCGAAGGGTTTCGATGCCTTGCTGGTTAATGACAATTCGGTGTAGCCCGATATCACGCCCAGCACATTGTTAAAGTCATGGGAAATCCCCCCCACTAAATTACCCAGCGCTTCCATTTTCTGCCCCTGGCGATGTTCCTCTTCCAGACTCAGACGTTTGCTGACATCCCTGATTAGAGCGAACTGGCCCAGTATCTCTCCACTGTCGCTGGTAATTCGTGTGGCGATGGTTTCGCCAAAAAAAATCTCACCGTTTTTCTTTTTATAGGACAATAGCTGTGGCTCGACACTGCCCATTAAAGAATTAGCCTCTAAGGCTCTACTGTTCTTGTCATCGGAATAGTCGAGCAGCAGCTGCGTATGCCTACCTAACAATTCTTCCTGACTAAAGCCAAGTACCTTCTCTGCGCCTGTATTACAGGCAAAAATGCGGGTATCCACATCGGCAATCAAGATGGCATCCGGGATGCTGTTAATCACCGATTCAAACAAGGTCTTTTGTGTCTCCAGGCTCTTTGCCTGACGCTTGAAGAAAACCACAAAAAATAGCAATCCGGCGAAAATAATCAGTACGACTAGAATTTGGCGACTATACTGCTCAAGCGAACTAATTTGCTGATTATCAATAATGCTTTCAGGCGGTAGTAATCTGTTACTGATACCCCATCGTTGCAGCTGACGTTGGTCAAATCTAAATGAGGTAAGTACTCGGGCCCCGTCATCGATATTTTGATCCAAGAGCACGGCAACTGCCACTTCAGCGACCCTCCTTCCAGACGCCTCAGAATTTGCGAAATTTCCACCAACAACCCCTTCCTGATAAATAAAATCAAAAGCCGTAAAAACAGGAACCCCCGCAGACGCTACCACTTGCGAGTAAACATCACCTACTTGAACCATTGTTCCGTTATTATCCAGTTGAACTGGCAGAAGAAGAATTGATGAGTGCTCTGGAATCTCGACCACCGCTTGCAATAGTGTGCCGATGGGCAAGCCTGTCAGGTAGTTAACCTCAAAGTCCGCATTGAGTTCGTCCAGAGCGTTCGAGGCCACTTCTCTAAAATCAAGCTCGGTGCCACCATTGCCTGAAATCACGTACAAGTGCTCTAGCTCTGGCAGCAACTGGGGGATCACAGCCACAGTGCCACGGATGGCATCGCCTGCAGATCCAATTACCGCGATTGCATGCTGAAGGTTTTGGGCTTGCAGCACCGTTTCCAATTCAGGATTAGGCGAAGCATAAATAACTGGCAAGCCAGGGTACAGTTCACTCGCCAGGGTGCTCAGGGAGTTCGTAGTGGACAAGGCGGATACGATTACTGATGCCGGATCCGCTCGCTGCTTGTAGGCCAACATGTCGCTCAATATGTCAGGAAAATCTCCGGCTGAGAGATTTTCCAAGCCAAGGAATTCGTAGCTAATTCGTATATTGGAACCGTCCGCTTGGAGCTCACTTATATAGCCTTCCAAGCCATCGCCAAATCTTTGTTTAAAAGGGGTTAATGCATTGCTATCGAAGAGTACGAGAATCTTATTTCCCCGTGTTGACTCCTGGGAAAAAACGGCGGAGCTGCAAGCCATTGTACCAATCAGTAAACAAACCAAGGAGGCAAGCCGCCACCCCTTGATCAGAGGTTGCGGCCAACTAACGATTGCATTTTTTGAAGCTTCGGCGAACTGCATTTTGATTAAGAATAATCCTACTTTCGGGGCCTGTAAGCACGATACCATAGGAACCCAAAACTGGCATCGAAAGAAAACCCTTAAAGCTGAATTCTGCTTTTATGGCCGGTTTTTAGATCGAAAATTTCGAGATGTTCTGCGATTTATTGCGGTTTTCAAAATTCAGTTACTATTTACGAAATCTTTCTTCATCGTTTTTGCTCTTGTCAATACCGCCTGATTTGTCCGCAAGCCTTACCGTTAAAGGGCTTAAGGCTATTTGGGTAAGTTGGTAACGAAAACTTTAGAAAATAGCTGCAATCCCCTTGAAAATCAGTAGACTTGAGCACTGAAAAATTTCATTTTCGATCAGTTAATTTCACAATTGAGGGGGTCTTTACCAGTGAAAATTACCGCAGGTTTAGCTTTATCCGCCGTGCTCGCAAGCTTTGTTTCGGTTGCCAGTGCTGGCGAGCGAGTAGGCGATTTTGCACTGATAGATCATCAGGGTGCATTCCACCACATGGCTTGGTACGACGACCAAAAAGCGATCGTGCTATTGCCACAGGCTGTTGGTGCAACAGATGCCGCTTCTATAAAAAGCTTGCAGGCTCTACAAACCAAATATGCAACGCAGGGCGTGGTCTTCTTCCTGATTAATCCGGGTTTGCAATCAGATCGCAACGCCGTCGGGCAGGATATCGCCGCTCTGGGCGTGGATTTGCCGGTTCTCATGGATGACGCGCAACTGGTAGCCGAAATGCTGGGGCTGAGCCGTCTTGATGAAGCGGTAGTGTATAACCCTGGCTCTTTCGAGCTGCTTTATCGCGGCCCGGTTCAGGCGGCTATGGATCAAGCAATTCAGCAAGCCGTAGACGGCAACAACGCCGATTTAATTGCACTTGCCACCTCCGGCACGGCAATTGACTATGGGAATGTCGCCGCTCACGCCAACCTGTCTTACGAAAAAGACATCGCGCCAATCATCGCCGAAAACTGCGCCAATTGTTACCGCGAGGGCGGCATCGCTCCTTTCGCCATGGA
>JABMOK010000083.1 GCA_013204155.1 Pseudohongiella sp.
CGGACTATTTTAATAAACTCAGCTTCAGTGGTACGCGCGCTAAAATTGCGGAGAAAATTTTAAAAGAGCTGCAGGATCGACTTAAATTTCTGGTCGATGTGGGCCTCAATTATCTCACCCTCAGTCGTAGCGCGGACACCTTGTCTGGCGGTGAGGCGCAACGTATTCGACTCGCCAGTCAGATCGGCGCTGGTCTGGTGGGAGTGATGTACATCCTCGACGAACCATCGATTGGTTTACATCAACGGGATAATGCCCGGCTACTGAATACCCTGTTTCATCTACGTGACCTCGGCAATACCGTGATTGTGGTTGAACACGATGAAGAGGCGATACGCAGCGCCGATCATATTATCGATATCGGCCCCGGTGCCGGCGTCCATGGCGGCGAAATTGTTGCCCAGGGCTCGATTTCGGATATTCTGAAATCGAAAAAATCTCTAACCGGAAAATATCTCTCCGGCAAAGAAAAAATTGAAATTCCAAAACAGCGTACAAAATTCAACGAGAAGAAAATTCTGCGCCTAAGCGGTGCCACTGGCAACAATTTACAGAATCTCTCGCTTACCATTCCACTGGGGTTATTCACCTGTATCACCGGCGTTTCGGGTTCCGGGAAATCAACCCTGGTAAACCATACGCTGTATCCCATCGCCGCCACTAAACTGAATGGTGCCACTACACTCAATCCTTCCCCGTATGAAGAAATTGAAGGTCTGGAGCTGCTCGACAAGGTGGTCGATATCGATCAAAGCCCTATCGGCCGAACTCCCCGCTCGAATCCGGCCACCTATACCGGGATCTTCACCCCTGTGCGGGAACTGTTTGCCGGAACCCAGGAAGCAAGAACCCGAGGTTATAAACCGGGTCGCTTCAGTTTTAACGTCAAAGGCGGGCGCTGCGAAGCCTGCCAGGGAGACGGCCTGGTGAAGGTAGAGATGCACTTCCTGCCTGACGTTTATGTCGCCTGCGAAGTATGTCGCAGCAAGCGCTACAACCGTGAAACTCTGGAAGTGAAATACAAAGGTAAAAATATTAGTGAAGTCTTGAATATGACCATCGAGGATGCGCGGGAATTTTTCGATCCGGTGCCAGTTATTGCTCGCAAGCTACAAACCTTGATCGATGTTGGCTTGTCCTATGTCTGTCTTGGCCAGGCCGCCACCACACTCTCCGGCGGTGAAGCTCAGCGGGTAAAGCTATCCCGGGAATTATCCAAAAGAGATACCGGCAAGACGCTTTATATTCTCGATGAGCCAACCACGGGCTTACATTTTCACGACATAAAGCAGCTGCTTTCGGTTTTGCATCATCTGCGCGATCAGGGCAATACCATCGTTGTCATCGAACATAATCTGGACGTAGTGAAAACGGCAGACTGGATAATTGATCTGGGTCCGGAGGGGGGCAGCGGGGGTGGTCAGATCATCGCCGAGGGGACGCCGGAAGACGTCGTCTCAATAAAAGCATCCTATACTGGCAAATATCTGAAAAACGTACTGTCCCGCTAAATCTGGATTTCGTCGGCCAGGAATGATTGTGGTTTGTGACAGAGTGTAACTTTTACCGAGCGATCACTCGGAATCGCACGGAATTCGTGCCTTTGCGACTTGGGCCTCCCTTTGTAATTGTTGCTTTTTAGAGTAAAAACTAATAGCCTCCTGTAGTTAACCATGTGAAAAATGCGCATACTAACTTTCTCTGCTTGGTGTGCATCTCAACAACAGAAAACGGAGCAATGTCAGTGAATCCTCAACTAACACGCCGACGTTTTATCAAGGGGGTTATATTCTCCGGTGCTGCCGCTACAACCGGCACTGGCTTATATTTCGCTGCGAATGCCCAATCTGGGCAATCCGGCGCCGAACGCTTGATAACACTCAATATTAACGGTCGTAATCGACCCGTTGATGTACTTCCCTCGGAAACACTTGCCTACACCCTACGCTATAAACTCGATTTAACCGGCACCAAGATCGGTTGTAATCGTGGCGAATGTGGCGCCTGCACAGTGTTAATCGATGGTGTCGCTAATTATTCCTGCTCGGTATTAACGCACAATGTCAAAAACAAGGCGGTAATATCCATTGAAGGCGTCAAGGCTGCCGATGGCACTTTGCATGCGGTACAAGCGGCATTCATCGCTGAAAATGCTCCACAGTGTGGCTTCTGTACACCAGGACAAGTGATGTCAGCGGTCGCCTTGCTGAACAGAAATCCACGTCCAACAAAGCAAGAAGCACGTGAGGCCATGTCAGGTAATCTCTGCCGCTGCGGAGCTTATGAACATTATCTTAATGGCGTCCTGCGCGCCTCGGGGCAATTAGCATGAGTACTCATATAGGTTTCGATTTCATTCCACCGGACATCGAAGGTAAAGTGACCGGTGAGATCAAGTATGCCGAAGACTATAAAAGAGAAGGAATGGTCTTCGCCCGTTTACTGACAAGCCCACTGCCAAGTGGTCGCGTAGTCAATATTGATGCCTCTGAAGCGCTACGAATGGACGGTGTAATCGGTATATTTACCGCCGACGATCTACCGCCAGTACCGCCTCCGGGCAACCCGGCTCTGGCATCAGAATATGTCACCTATGTCGGCCAGCCTATCCTGGCAGTGGCCGCCATTACCGAAGAAATTGCCGAATCAGCCATCGACAAAATCCGCGTCGACTTCGAACGACGGGATTTTGTGGTTGATCCCATCGAGAGCTTGAGCCCCGGTGGTAGCAATGCCTATCCGGAAGGCAATGTTCTGGTGAGAACGACAGAAGAAGGTCCCGAAGGCGCACCTATCGTCGGCGCTGAAATTCGCGATATCAAATGGCCACAGTCCGCCATTGATGCGATAAAATCAGGCAAAGAGCCTGTTGGCGCCGAATTCACTACCGAATGGGCATTTGGTGATATCGAGGCAGGCTTTGCAGACGCGGCGGCGGTTATCGAACAGCCTTTCGTCACCATGGGTTATCCACACCACTCACTGGAAGCCAGAACAGGTATGGCTTACTGGGAAAATGGCAAATGCTATTTCCACGGTTCCTCCCAGAGCCAGAGTGCCAACAACGCCGGTCTGGCCAGAATGTTGAATATCGATCTGGCGGATCTGGTATTCATTAATGAGGCTACAGGCGGCGGATTCGGTTCCAAGATTGGACCCTACCCGTTCATGGCGATTACCGGTAATTTCGCCCGCGTGCTGAATCGTCCCGTGCAATTACGCATTACCCGCGAGCAGGAGTTCTACATCGGCTCTGCCCGCTCCGGTATGCAGGGTTGGATCAAGATTGGGGTCAAGGAAAACGGCAAAGTATCTGCGGTCGATCTGGTCATTGTAAACGATGGCGGTGCCAGCGGTGGCGGTAGCGGAAACTCATCCGCGCAGCATGTGACTGTCGCCTATCAGCCTGAAAATATGCGCTACCGTGGAATTTCTGTGTACACCAATACCACACCTCGCGGCGCTCAGCGTGGACCGGGTCAGAATGAAATGGCCGCCGTGTTGGCGCCCATGATGGACAAGGCCGCGGCCGCGATCAACATGGACCGGGTTCAATTTCGTCGAGTGAATGCCATCGATAGCAATGGTTTCCAGGGGAGTAGTCAGGGTCCTGTTACCAGTGCCTTCGTCCGTGAAGCGCTTGATCAGGGTCAGCGTCTATTTGGTTGGGAAGAGAAACTTGCCCTACCCAAACAGAATGGCAGCAAGGTCCGCGGCGTCGGCGTCGGTATCGGTTTTCACGGGGCGGGTGGTCGCGGTTATGACGGTCTGGTTCGAATCGCGCCCGATGGCAAGCTCTACATCCACAGTGGTGTAGGTAATCTTGGCACCTACTCCTATGCCGGCACCTGCCGTGCGGCGGCCGAAGCACTGCAAATGCCTTGGGAGCGCTGTGAGATTGTTCGCGGCAGAAGTGATCTTCATCTGCCTCACAGTTCCGGGCAGGGTGGCTCCAATACTATCTTCACCCATACCCGTACCAACTGGGTAGCCGCTCAGGATGCAATTACCAAACTGAAGGAAATTGCTGCAGCTGACCTCGGCGGCGCGGCAGATGATTACGAAATAGGTGATGAGCGGGTTTTCCTCAGCTCAGATTCCAGTAAGGGAATGACCTATGCACAGGCTGCACAGCGTGCTATGCAACTGGGCGGAAAGTACAGCGGGCAAGAGTTTCCGGAGGATATCAATCCGCTTACTCAACTCGCGGTGCAAGGACTGGCAGGCACTGGCCTGATCGGCGTCGCCAAAGACAATATTCCTGGGCAGGGTACACCACCTGGACTTATTGTCGGTTTCTGCGAAATCGAAATGGACACGCAAACGGGTAAATTCGAAATTCTGGACTATACAGCCATCGCTGATTGCGGCACGGTTGTGCATCCGAAGAACTTCGATAACGCGATGCGCGGCGGAGCGGTTTGGGGCTTAGGCATGGCCAATTTGGAAAGACATGTGTATGACCCGCAAAATGGTCTGCCGGCCAACACCGGCCTGTATCAAAGCAAACCGCCAACCTATATGGATGTCTCCGTAGACACCAAGATGGGTGCGGTAAATATTCCTGATCCGCAGAATCCTACGGGAGGACGAGGTATCGGTGAACCAACACAAGGTGCTTCTGCTGCGGCATTAGCCAGTGCCATTTCCGATGCTCTCGGTGGTCACCTGTTTAATACAGCGCCAACCACAACGGACATGATCATTAACCACTTGGCTGGTAACGACTACAGCTCCAAGTCCCTTAAAACCAACACTTTCTGAGGTTAACTAATGCCATCTCATGACGTAATGCCAAGTATGGAACTGTACCAACCGGTACAGGTTGAAGATGCTCTAGCTATAGCCGATCGCCTCGCAGACAGAGGTTGGTTAGTGGGTGGCGGACAGGACACTTATGGCTGGTTGAAAGACCGGGCAAAAACTGCTGACGCCATGATCGACCTGAGCGCTATAGAGTCGCTGCGCGGAGTCCGGGAAACCAGCGATGGTATCGAAATCGGCGCTCTCACCACGCTGACAGAAGTCGCTAATAATCCGACTATCATGGCGCAATACTCGCTGTTATCCAGCGCCGCTGGAAGAGTAGCCAGTCCTCAGATCCGTAACATCGGAACCCTGGGCGGCAATGTGTCGCAAGATGTTCGCTGCTGGTATTACCGCCGCGGACTTTCCTGCTACCGGGCCGGCGGCAATCTCTGCTATGCAGATACACCGCAGGGCATGAATCGGGAACACTCCTTGTTCGAAACCAGTCGCTGTGTCGCCGCCAGTCCTTCGGATACGGCGCCGGCATTGGTGGCTCTGGATGCCTCTATGGTAATTAGAAGTTTAACCGGCGAGCGTATCGTCGCGGCGCAAGACTACTTTGTAGGACCCGCTAACGATATCGAGAACACCACCGTGCTTCGTCCTGGCGAAATTCTTACCGCGGTAAGAATTTCGCCAGGACGAAGCACGGTGGTGTTCTCGATATCGTTA
>JABMOK010000084.1 GCA_013204155.1 Pseudohongiella sp.
AGCTAGTACTCTACCAACTGAGTTACACCCGCCTAATTTTTTAGTAGTGGTTTTGATAGCGGCTCTGAGTAATCAGAGCCTACCACGTTAAGTCATCAGGGATTTGAAAATCCGCATAGGGATCATCTTCCTCGTTGACGCTTGTTTGTTCTGCCTTGAATACTACAATCGCCTCGTCTCTTTGTGCAATTTTCTCAGCAATTGCCGAGGGCACCAACAGGTGTTGCTTTCCCTGACTGGCTGGCTGATTGACTATGGCGATCGTGCCGTGACTGAGTTGCTCAATTTGAGTTTGGCTAACCCAGATATGTTTGATCTTACCGGCATCTGAAAAGCTGAATTTTTGCTCTCCGTCCTTGGCGATGCTATTGCTTTCAATAAGTTGCCTGATCTGAGCGCGGGCCGCCTTTTGCTCGGCCTTGGCGTTCTTCTGCTGGTTTAACTGTCTGTCTTTAGCCGCCTTCTCGGATTTTATTTGCTCCAGCTCGGCTTTCCGTAGATCCACGCCGGGGGTTTTTCCCTTGCGGGCAATCTTTTCTTGTTTATGCTTCGCCCGAGTAAGCTGTTTGGCTTTTTTTTCGTCTATCAAGCCTGACTTTTTTAGTTGTTCTTGTAAGGAAAGGGACATAAGAAATCTGGCTGAGCACTAAGTGGCTTATCAGTATAAGGCTACTTAGCGGCAGATAAAAGGGCGGCAGACACGCCTGGCAAGCCAGTGTGCTTGCTTGTGCTTGCAATGAAACGGGTATTGTTGCTCGAGCCGGTAAAGAGCCGGGGAAGGGGCTGAATTAAGCCAATTATCAGTTCTTGCGGAGGAGAAAGTTTCGATATAATATTTTCCAACAGTCACGCTATTTCAGCAATTTCCACCCGTCACTATGGGTTCTTATCTTGAGTCGAATAATTTCTGACTGCAACTTTACAAGACTCAAGCTAGTGCAAGATAATAGAAAGAAGCGCCTTATGAATATTTCCCGACTATTGCCAGTTCTCTGTATGACGATTTTCTCTTCCCATTTGATGGCCGCCTCAGACAGTTGTTATCCCTTTACGCAAGAGCAAGGAAGAATCAGTATTCCCATCACAATTGCGGGAGTTGAGAGCAGAGCCTTGCTGAATACCGGAACAAGGACGATCGGCCTCTCCAGCGGTTTGGCGAAGCAACTCAATCTGGCGATCGAGCAAACGCCGCCGCTTACCCCGAGAGGCGGAACTCCCATTCCGCAGCCGGATATTGTCAGGGATGTAGTGGTTAGTGCTTTTGCTCAAGACTTGGCAATGGAGCAGGTATACGTGTTTGAGCAAGATGCCGCCATGGTCAATATGAGTCTGCTGATGTTCAGCGGGATTCTGCTTCAGATCGACTATCCGCAGTCTCAAATTTGTTTTCTAACGCGTGAATCCATGCAGCTGGAAGACGCCGCGAATATTAATATGCGCACGGCCACCACTGGAGCGCCAGCAATACAAGTCGAGGTCAATGGAGAAAAGCTATGGTTGCTTTTACAGATAGGCTTGCAGGGAGGACTCTCGCTGGATAATTCTGCCGCCAGAGATATCGGGCTTGTTGATCGAAACAGTGTATCGGACACAGCGGAAGATGCCGATTCGCCCTTGGCCGAGGGAGTGGCTGAGAGTCTGCAATTTGGCCCCTTCGAGTTGGGCAATATTGCTGTCAGCTATTCCACGCAGAGAACGCAAAAAAGCCAACGACCTGCAACAGTGAGAGCGCGCGGAGGAAGAAGAGGGGTTGAAACACGTGGCGAGCTGGGTCACGAGGTATTGAAGCACTTTGTTGTCACACTGGATTTTGCTGAAGAGAATATGCATATATATGCACCGTAAACCGGCGCCAGGATGCGCATATTGGCATCAAAGAGAATGCCGACACCGTTTACGTTTTAGCGGTAATTAATTCTCCGGCTGATTCGTCAGCAACTGACGCTTGTTGCAACCCGCTGCTAAGATGATCGAGCAGAGATGGTCACTGTACGGAGAATAACAAGGGATGAATAGATCAGGCGTAGAGCAAAATTTGCCTGCGTACTGACGTCAATTAGTCAGTACGCAGGCATAACCCTGGCACGGGTATTCGAGTATCAGAAATTTCCTTCCAGAATCACGCTGCCGTCCGCAAGTATTTGAACGGCAGTTATATCCCTGACGTCTAATCCGTCAGGCAGGAGAGTGGACAAATCCCGGTCTGGATTACTATCACCGATTTTGAATTTTGCTTCTGCGGAACCAAGATCATCAGCTGTCATCGTGCCAAACTCGACTGATTGCTCAGCAAAGGACACCGTCAGCGTAAAAATTGTACCCGCTACGGCATGTTCGATTTCTACCTCAACTTCTTGTTCCACTTCGCCGTTTTCTTCTTTGTACTTGGTCTCAGCCTTGCCATTAACGTCTGTAGTGTCGGATGCCAAGGTGATTTCAGCGCCTACTTCAATACTGTCATTGTCATTGCCGCCATTGTCGTTGTCATTAGCATTCCCATGGCTGTTGCCTTTTCCGCGCTTACCTCGATGATTGTCATCATCGCCATCGCCATCGCCATCTACGTCGATGACCACTTCAAAGGCAATCACGGAAAGCTCTGCATTCAACTGCCCTTCGACTTCCACAAAAGCCCCGACGATAATTTCACCGCTCACAAATGTATTGTCATCCACAATAACGGTGCTCGAGCCACCGCCTTCAATATTAATGGCGAATCCTGTATCGGTGGTCTCGCTGATCACACCTTCCAGTTCGATAATTCCCTGCTCTCTGTTTCCGACGTGAATTCGCGCGGCAAGTAAAACGCCGTCGGCTATTCCGCCACGAACATTGACTTCATCGCCTACGACCAAGTCTGTTGGCAGAACCGAATTGCCATCACCATTTCCTCTGCGGGTAATTTCTGTCGAGGAGTTGAGACTAATCTCCACTCCCATTAGCGTAATTACGCTCAAGTCGGCTGCTGTATCTGTGGCTGTGATGGCGCCCTGAAAGCGAAACTGTTCGGAGCGTTCGTCTAACACGGCAATTTCATTGGCAACCAGTTCCCCTGCGTCGGAAAAGAAGGCGTTTACCTTCACGAAATCGCCTGCGGAAATTCCCCCCAGATCTATTTCTTCTCCGCTCTCTTCAATTTCAGTGTCACCGTTCACGGTAACAGGGACATCGACATCCCGAACGCTGACAGTCAATATTCCTTCATTACTGCCAGTTTGGTTTACTGAAACAACTACACTACTAAATTTAAGCTCGGATCCTTTAGCCATCAGCATGCTCGAACCGAAAACAGCGAGGAAAAGAGAGAGAGCGAAGATTAACGGTTGTTGCAATTTCATGGGTAGTACTCCGTGACCTGGAATGAACTTTCCCAACGGGAATAGTTTTGAGGGATTCTCCCTGGTGACTAAGCTATCAAGAGATGGCGGAGCGACTATTGATGCAGGTCACAGAAATTGGAAGCCAAATGGGTTGTGAGTGAGGTTTGTGATGGGATTGGCACTTTGCGGGGCAGTAACGCGTTTCTAGAGACCGCTAACTTATTGTTTTTTCGCCATAAGCCA
>JABMOK010000085.1 GCA_013204155.1 Pseudohongiella sp.
AACCAATCAACCAATCAACCAATCAACCAATCAATATTGTCGACAATGTATTTGATTTATTGGCTCTTATGGACAATAATCACGCCTTATTCCTAATATTGTTAACAAACAGTTCTATGAACACCGAAACTATCTCCAAGGCCTCCACTCTCGCCGACGATGTGTTCGATCGCCTGCGAACCGCTATCGTAAAAGGCGAATTAGCCCCCGGCTCGAAGGTCAACGAACCCCAACTTAGCAAGCAATATGGCATTAGTCGCGGCCCGCTACGAGAGGCTATCCGGCGCCTGGAAGGTTGCAAGCTGGTGCAGATCACGCCCAATGTGGGTGCCCGAGTGGTTTCTCTTAACATGGAGCAAGCCCTTGAAATATATGAGATTAGGGAATCTCTGGAGGGCCTCGCCTGCCGTCTGGCGGCGCGCAGAGCAAGCGCAGAGGATTGTAAGCAGCTGCGTGAGTTATTAGCCAATCATGAACAGCAGATCCAGTCGGAAAATGGGCGCTTGTACTATCAGAAAGAAGGCGATCTGGATTTTCATTATCTGATTGTGCAACTCAGTGGGAATACACGGTTGTTTAATCTGCTATGCGGCGAGCTTTATCACTTATTGCGGCTGTATCGCACCCAGACCAGCAGCGGTCCTTCCCGCCCGGAAACCGCCTTTAAGGAACATCACCAGATTGTGAACGCGCTGGAAAACCAGGATGGCGAGCTCGCTGAATTACTCATGAAGCGGCATATTTCAAGCGCCAAAAATATGTTAATTAACCAATTTAATCAATAGATTACAGATATTTTTTAAAGTATTACTATCAAGGAGAAATGTATGAATTCTTTATCTGCCGGCGCCAGGTTTCGCAAGGCGCTCGAAGAGAACAAGCCGCTGCAAATAGTTGGTGCGATTAATGCCTACTGCGCCATGCTGGCGGAAGATTCGGGCCACAAGGCGATTTATCTGTCGGGGGCCGGCGTGGCGAATGCCTCTTACGGCTTGCCCGATCTTGGAATTACCAGCTTGAATGACGTCATTGTTGACGTTGAACGTATTAGCAATGCCACCGAGATACCGCTATTAGTCGACATCGACACCGGCTGGGGCGGCGCCTTTAATATAGCCCGCTCTATCAAGGCCATGGAGCGCGCCGGCGCGGCTGCTGTACATATAGAAGACCAGGTTTCTCAGAAACGCTGCGGTCATCGCCCAAACAAGGCGATTGTCAGTCTGCTGGAGATGACAGATCGGGTGAAGGCGGCAGTCGATGCCAAGCTGGATAGTGACTTTGTGGTGATGGCACGCACCGATGCCTTGGCGGTGGAAGGTATGGATGCCGCCATCGAGCGCGCCATCGCCTGTGTTGAGGCCGGTGCCGATGCGATTTTTCCGGAGGCGATACTGGAATTGGCGCAATACAAACAGTTTGCTGAAGCGGTTGAGGTTCCGGTGCTGGCCAATATCACTGAATTTGGTCAGACCCCCTTATTTAACTGCAAGGAATTGGGGGATAATGGCGTGGCAATGGTACTTTATCCGTTGAGTGCGTTTCGGGCCATGAGCAAGGCCGCTTTAGACGTTTATCAGACTATCGCCATCAATGGCGACCAGAAAGCGATTCTCGCTAAAATGCAGTCCAGAACAGAGCTTTACGAGGTGTTGGGCTATCACGTTTATGAGCAGAAGCTGGACGCCTTGTTCGAAGCCGAAAACCAAACAGATTAATTTAAAAAATATTTATATTTTTCAGTAAGTTATATTTTATAGTTAAACTATACTATTCAGCAATTCTATCGAGCCACTAATGGCTATAGATTCGCTGTCAGTGAAATAAAATAAATAGCGGAGTAATAATATGGCAGAAAAGAAACTGGGCGGTGCAGGCTTGCGCGGGCAAGTAGCCGGCGAGACGGCCCTGTGTACAGTGGGTAAGACAGGTACTGGCCTCACCTATCGCGGGTATGACATCAGCGTGCTGGCTGAAAAAGCGAAATTTGAAGAAGTGGCGTTCCTGCTGCTTAGGGGACACCTGCCTAATCAATCGGAGCTGAATGATTATGTGAATAAAATCAAATCATTACGATCCCTTCCTCAGGCGCTAAAGGATGTCCTGGAGCGCATCCCTGCCGGCGCTCATCCCATGGATGTGATGCGCACCGGCTGTTCTATGCTGGGCAATCTGGAGATCGAAGCGGACTTCTCCCAACAGGATGAGGTTATCGATCGTCTGCTGGCGGTGCTTCCCTCCATCATCTGCTACTGGTACAAGTTCTCCCATGAGGGCAAGCGCATCGATACGGCACTGGATGACGACTCTATAGGCGCCCATTTCCTGCATATGCTGGGCGCCGAAGCACCCAACGCGCTGTTTTCCCAGGTAATGAATGTATCCCTGATTCTGTACGCCGAGCATGAATTCAACGCCTCTACCTTCAGCGCCCGAGTCTGCGCCTCGACTCTGTCGGATATGCATTCCTGTATCACCGGCGCGATAGGCACCCTGCGAGGCCCATTACACGGCGGAGCCAATGAGGCGGCCATGGATATGATCGAGAATTGGACCAGTGCCGATGAAGCGGAGCGCGAAATCATGGGCATGCTGGAGCGAAAAGAGAAGATCATGGGCTTTGGCCATGCTATCTACAGTGAATCGGATCCACGCAATACCATTATCAAACAGTGGGCCGAGAAACTGGCGGAACAGGCCGGCGACACGGTGCTATACCCGGTTTCGGTGCGCTGTGAGGAGGTGATGTGGCGGGAGAAGAAGCTGTTTTGTAATGCTGACTTCTTTCATGCCTCGGCTTACCACTTCATGGGCATTCCGACCAAGTTGTTCACCCCTATTTTCGTGATGTCCAGACTTACGGGCTGGGCGGCACATGTTAAGGAGCAGCGGGCTAACAATCGCATTATTCGCCCTAGCGCGGATTATACCGGGCCTGAAACCTCGGCATGGGTAGATATTGCCGATCGGTAGCCGGAACATTTGGGGCCAGAGTAATGCGGAACATTTGGGGTCAGAGTAAAAATACCATCTCTGAGCTACGAGGTTTCAGATCAATACGCGGTAATTTTACCCTGACCCCGAGTTCCTGACCCCGAATTCCCGGTAATTTTACTTTGACCCCGAATTTCAATAACGATTAATTAACATTAAATAATAACTTCAATTATTTGTTTTAAAAGGATTAATACGTGTCTAAAAATGTAGAAATGAACACCCGTCCAGCACCGGATCAGGTGCTGGTCGATATCGCCGACTATGTCTGTGATTACCAGATAGACTCCCATGAAGCCTACAACACGGCTCGCAACTGCCTGATGGACACCCTCGGCTGCGGACTACTGGCCCTGCGTTTTCCTGAATGTACAAAACTACTGGGGCCATTGGTTGAAGGCACCATAGTTCCTCATGGCGCGCGGGTTCCGGGCACCCAATTTCGGCTCGATCCGGTGAAGGCGGCCTGGGATATAGGCTGTATAATTCGCTGGCTGGACTATAACGACACTTGGCTGGCGGCCGAATGGGGTCATCCCTCAGATAATCTCGGTGCTATTTTGGCGGTTGCCGACTTTCTCTCGCAACAGAACATCGCTGCGGGCAAAGCCCCACTGACTATGCATGATGTGCTGACCGCGATGATAAAAGCCCATGAAATTCAAGGTGTTATTGCGCTTGAGAACAGCTTTAACCGGGTAGGTCTGTGTCATGTACTGCTGGTTCGCGTGGCTTCCACTGCAGTGGCTACCAAGATGCTTGGAGGAAGCAGGGAACAGATCATCGATGCCCTCTCCCAAGCCTGGATAGATGGCTCGAGTCTGCGAACCTACCGGCATTCGCCCAATGCAGGACCCCGTAAGTCATGGGCCGCAGGGGATGCGACCTCCAGAGCGGTACGCCTGGCAGATTTAACGCTACGCGGGGAGATAGGCTATCCAAGCGCCCTCACCGCGCCGACCTGGGGCTTCTATGATGTCTCGTTTAATGGAAAACCTCTAAAATTTACAAGAGCTTATGAAAGCTATGTAATGGAGAATATCCTATTCAAAATATCCTTCCCTGCCGAGTTTCATTCCCAGACGGCCGCCGAGGCTGCGGTGAAACTGCATCCGCAGGTGAAGAATCGTCTCAATGATATTGAGAAAATTGTGATTCACACCCACGAATCGGCGATTCGTATTATCAGCAAGGTGGGGCCACTGAATAATCCTGCCGACAGAGACCATTGCTTGCAGTATATGACAGCCGTGCCGCTAGCCTTCGGCAATCTTGTGGCCGAGAACTATGAAGACGATTTTCACGCTTCAAACCCGATAATCGACCAACTCAGGGAAAAGATGGAGATTCACGAGAACCCAACCTATACCAAGGAGTATCTGGAACCCAGGAAACGCTCGATAGCCAATGCGGTGCAAGTGTATTTCAAAGACGGCAATTGCACGGATAAGGTCGAGATTGACTACCCTGTCGGTCACCGGCGCCGCCGCGAGGAAGGGATTCCACTGCTGGAAGACAAATTCCGCGCCAATCTGGCGACTCGCTTCCCGGCAAAGCGCTGCGCGGAGATCTTTGCACTGTGTAAAGACCAGAAGAAGCTGGAACAGACTCCGGTGAATGAGTTCATGGATCTGTTGGTTATTTAAGCGCACCCAGTACACAGCCCCACAGGGGACACTAATAAAATAATAACTTAACGGAAGTTTATTCCCAACGGACATCCTTAAGTTACTATTTTATTAGTGTCCCCTGCGCCTGTGCTTAGTGTCCCCTGCGCCTCCCCCATCCTTAAGTTATTATTTTATTAGTGTCCCCTGTGCCTTACGGGAGTCAGCCACCTTTCTCAGGGCATGGGGGGAATTCCTGGCTAAAGAGTCATTTCTTTTACACTTCTTCTACCCCTGTTTACCCCTAACTAGTAACAAATATTTGCTTGAAATGATCATGGCTAACCCCATATTGAATCTTAACCAGTGCTCAAATGAGACTTGTTAACAGCCTGATCATTTCGATAGGCAACTTGATTCCCTTGTGGAATTTCACTTACAACATATTGCTTACTAGCAAGGATATGACTATGCGTAATTTTGATTTTTCTCCGCTCTACCGATCAACCGTTGGCTTTGACCATTTGTCATCGCTGCTGGATGCTGTTAATCGCAGCGACAGCAACCAAACGACTTACCCGCCTTACAACATCGAATTGTTAGATAAGGACAAATACCAAATCACCATGGCGATAGCCGGCTTCGTCGAAGAAGAACTCGACATACAATCTGAAAAACAGATGCTGACGGTTACCGGCAAGAAACTGGCTGACAGCGCCGATCGGAATTATCTACATCAGGGAATAGCCGCACGGAATTTCGAGCGCCGCTTTCAACTTGCCGATCACGTAGAAGTCACTGGCGCACGACTGGCTAACGGCTTGCTGCATATCGAACTAGTCAGAACGATACCTGAAGCGATGAAGCCGAAGAAGATTGCTATTGGCGCCGAGAAAGCCTCGCTAATCGACGTGGATAAGCGAAACGCCGCCTAGAAAATTTAACCATCGAGGCTATCGGGGCTGTAGTTAGAAAGTGACAGTTAGAACGTGATAGTTAGAAGGTGACAGAGTTAGAAGGTGTCAGTTAAGAGGTGTCAGGGTTAAAAATTCAAAGATGACAACGTATTCATACTCTCATCTCTGCAGCTTGCAGCTTGCAGCTTGCAGGCGGATTTTTACTCTGACATCGACTAACTCAAATAAAAAGTTTAACTTTCTGCTAAACCTTTTCCAACTTGCTGACGTAAAGAGGACTTGGCTACAACCGCCCCTTTATTCGAAAACGTAGAAATGGCTTGGCATCGCTATCGGGTTTCGTACTCTGGTGTCGACTAGTCTGAATAATTATTCAGACCTGCTTGTAACCTTTTTCCATCTGGCAGCGTTTAATAGAGTATAGAGAGCTTGAAAACAAACTCTCGACCCATTTAATCAAGTAAAACGTAAGAGAAAACTAAAATGAAAGTAATTACTGACACCAAGCAAAAAATAACAAATGCGCTCATGCATTATTTTTGCCTGCGCTTCCAGTTTCGAAGCGGTGTAGTAGCGCAATCTTCGTCTTTGCCTTCGTCTTCGCCTGACAAGCGCTATCAGGATTTCTGCCTAGCCAAGCACTAGGATCGAAGGATCAGGGCGTATTACCGCCAATGATCTGCAAACAGGCATAAGAAGATACTGTGCCCTTCCCCCGTTTTAGTCCAACATATGAACAACCAGGCCGCTCTTGAGCTTGGGCTCAAACCAGGTAGACTTTGGCGGCATCACTTCGTTAGCATCGGCAATTGCCATCAGGCTCTCGATAGAAGTTGGATAAAGCGCAAACGCCGCTTGCCATTCCCCGCTATCAACGCGTTTTTCCAATTCTTTTAGACCGCGAATTCCACCAACAAAATCGACACGCTTATCCGTGCGCTGGTCGACTATACCCAACAACGGGGTAAAAATTGATTCCTGCAAGATACTTACATCCAGACTCTTTACCGAATCATCACTATCAATGTTTGCAAGTAGTGTCTTATTCGCGATCAATTTATACCAGCGCTTGTCCATATACAAACCAAACTCTTTAGCAGAATCCGGTTTTGCAATTTCCAAGCCCGACGGATGAATATCAAAGTTTGTGCTCAGCTTTTCGAGAAACTGTTCTGCCGTGGCTCCCTGCAAATCTTTGACAAGACGATTGTAGTCCAGAATTTGCATTTGATTGTGAGGAAACAAAACCGCCAGAAAAAAATTGTAAGCTTCATCGCCAGTGTGATTCGCGTTCCGCTTTTGATACAGATGCTTGACGCGAGCGGCCGCGGCCGAACGATGATGACCATCGGCGACGTATAGACAATCAATGCTGCCGAAAGCCGCCTCTATGTTGGCTGACAGAGTCACATCTTCGATAACCCAGAACACATGGTGAGTACCATCTTCGGCATCAAACTCATACTCGGGCTGCGAGCGGGTAGCCTGGGCTATCAGGCTGTCTACGGCGGCGTCTGATTTGTAAGTCAGAAATACAGGGCCAACCTGAGCGCCCAGTGTATCCATATGCGCCACACGGTCATCTTCCTTTTCGGGACGGGTAAATTCATGCTTCTTAATCAGATTTTTTTCGTAAGCCTCTACCGAGGCGACCGCAACCAAACCCACTTGCTCATGCTTACCCATGACCTGTTTATACACATACAGCTTCTCTTCCCCATCCTGCTGTAGCACTCCTTCCTCGATGAAGCGCTTGAGATTTTCGCTACCTTTGTCATACACACACTGATCGTGAATATCCACCGCAGGGTCTACGTCTATTTCCGGTTTATTAATATGCAGGAAGCTATAGGGGTTGTCCTTGGCCAATGCCAGGGCTTCTTCTCTGTTGAGTACATCGTAGGGATGGGAGGCAACTTTCGCCGCCAGTTCGCGGGTCGGTCTAAGGCCTCGAAAGGGTTTAATCAATTTCATTAATGCTTCCAGCTATGATTCATACGGGTTTAGTTTGAGAGGCCGCATTGTCGCATTTTCAAAGCACAACGAAAATAGAGATTGTTGCTTCTTGCGAGTTTGCCGGTGAAATCAAGCGAGGCGAAGTGTGAGTGAGTCTGCTTCCTACTTGTCGTCAAATCAGGCGGGGCTCCAACACGCGTCTTATTTCCAGCATGGAGAATCCTCTGGACTCAAAAAACCGGAGCAGTTTCTTGTGCCTTTTACTGCCAAACTCCAGCTTCTCACTTTCCCCTAACTTCTTCAGCACAAGAGCTTCGGCAATCGCCTTCCATTCGGCATCCTCGGGGTGTAAATACTTCTCTACAATTGATTCATCGACTCGGCGGCTGAGTAAATCCAGACGGACATGAAGGTAACCAAAGCCTCGGGTTTTGCGATAGCGGGCGTAAGCCTCGGCGAACCTGTCATCAGACTGCAGATTTTCCTGTCGAAGTTTCGACAGCACTTGCTGCAGGACTTCGGTTTCCGCATCGGGGAATTTTCGAGAGATTTTCTGCTGTAATTCGTAGACAGAGTGTTCCCGACGAGCCAAATAATCCATTGCGGCTCGCCGGAGAACGGGGACATCGTTTTGCGAGGATTGATTGTCAGCCCCGCTGTCTCTTGCTGTTCCTGAATCTTTCAGATTAAGGTTCATGGGAGTTTGCTAGCGAAGCTAACATCTTTCAGTTCCTCTCCCCCGTGCCGCCCCTCAGGCGACCGAGCCTTTACTTGCCTTGGCTTGCGCCAGAATGACTACCTCATCATTGGCTGGTTCGGCGCTTTTGGCCGCCTTCGCCTTTTTCTCATCGCTGCCTAGTAATTGAAGGCGAATCTCGGCTTCAATTTCTGCAGCGATCGCGGGATTCTCTTCCAGATAGACCGCCGCATTCTTTTTGCCCTGACCAATTTTTTCGCCCTTGTAGGCATACCAGGCACCCGACTTCTCGACCAGGCCTTGTTTGACACCCAGGTCGATCACCTCGCCCAGATGATAAATTCCCTTGCCATACATTATTTGAAATTCGGTTTGTCTGAACGGCGGGGCTACCTTGTTCTTCACCACCTTGACCCGGG
>JABMOK010000086.1 GCA_013204155.1 Pseudohongiella sp.
GTTCACTAGCCATACGTGTGCTTAGTGACAAGAACGGGGGGCTGAATGAAAGACCTGCCAAACCTGACAATGAAAGGGAAGTTCGATCATTTTATCCAGGAAGGGATTACGGTATTGAAGCCAAACCACGATGAGGTTGCCAAGTTGCACGATGCGGGCCAGATCCCCAGTGAATTTGGCTCGCGTATATGGCATTCCAGTTATTTGCTCATTCACTATTTATCGAAATTAGACCTGTCGAGTGAACAAAATATTGTTGAGCTTGGCTGTGGTTGGGGGCTGCCTGCAGCCTACATCCAAAAAAGATTCGGAGCCAAGGTCTTAGCCACCGATGTCGACAGTCAGGTTAAGTACTATCAACAATTGATCACCCGGGTTAATAGCGTGGTTGTTCCCTTTTTTCAGCGCTCATTCAGTCAACTGGCCTTAGATGATTTATCCGATATCGATCTGTTAGTTGGAGCAGATGTCTGTTATTCGCCTACGAATGCAAAAAGACTGGCCGAGCTTTTTTATCACTATATGAAAGAGGTCAATGGTGAAATCATTCTTGTCGATAGTGGGCGTAGGCCATTTTTTCATTTAGTCGATGAAATGAAACAGACATTTTCACTCTCGCTCAACGAGGTCAAGATTGATTTACCCACGCGTGCTTCAGGCTATATTCTTCATTTAGGAAAACACTGATGGTTTATTCGTTTGTTGGATTTTTATTACTCTTTACATTAGTTGGTTTGTCGTCTTCCTGGAGTAGTCGTGGTACCAAAGCGGATTATTATCTGGCCAGTGGTGACGTGCGTCCCTGGTTAGTGGGCTTATCGGCAGTCGCAACCAACAATAGCGGCTATATGTTTATCGGTGTCATTGGCTACACCTATGCGACCGGGCTTGCTTCAATTTGGTTGATGATCGGCTGGATCACAGGGGATTTCCTTGCCTCACTGTATGTACACAAGCGATTGCGCAGAGCAACCGGCAGGACTGGTGAAGTGAGTTACGCCGGAGTGCTGAGCAATTGGTATGGGCAGAAGCATTCCTCTGTGCAACGTCTGATCGCAATAATCTCCCTGTTGTTTTTGTTGACCTATGCTTCCGCTCAGCTCGTAGCCGGGGGGAAAGCGCTGCACGTTCTATTGGATTGGCCCTTATGGTCGGGTGCGGTTGCCGGAGCGGTACTTGTCAGCCTGTATTGTTTTGCCGGAGGCATTCGCGCATCGATCTGGACAGATGCCGCCCAGTCCATTGTCATGATTTTTGCGATGGGAGTGCTTTTGTTTGTAGCGTTAATGAATCTGGGAGGGCTATCCAGTGCCCTTGAACAGATGCAGAGCGTGGAAGGGTTTATGAACTGGCTGCCAAAAGACCTGGTATTTCCCGGCTGGACTGGCGGAGCACTGTTTATTGTGAGCTGGCTATTTGCCGGGTTATCCGTGATTGGCCAACCCCACATCATGGTGCGCTTTATGACACTAAACAACTTAGAGAGTATGCGCCAGGCCAAGGGGTGGTATTACGCCTCGTTTACGCTCTTCTACGGCATGGCAATAGGTGTCGGCTGGCTTTCTCGCATCTATTTGTCCGATCCGGGGTCGTTTGACGCGGAGCTAGCCTTGCCAATCATGGCGCAACAGTTACTGCCTCCGGTTCTTGTGGGATTAATTCTGGCGGGTATTTTTGCTGCCACAATGTCTACTGCTGATTCATTAGTATTGAGTTGCTCGGCGGCCATTACTCACGACCTCCTGCCGCACAAAATTGAGAAAACCCTGCTGTTAAAATTGGCGACCGTCATGATTACTGGAATCGCACTTTTACTCGCGCTGATGAATAATCAAAGTGTTTTCAGTATGGTGATTATGGCCTGGTCGGGCTTGGCCAGTGCGTTTGCTCCGTTGTTGCTCTTTTTATGTTTCGGCAAAAAGCCATCACAATTTATTTCTATTGCAGCAATGCTTGCTGGCTTTTCTGTAGCAATGGTTTGGCGGGTATTTGGATTGCAAGAAATGGTTTACGAAGGGCTGCCGGGAATTTTAGCAGGCAGCCTTATTTTATATGTGGGCTGCTTTTTTCAGGTCGGAGAAGCAGCTGAAAATGCCAAAGTTGAATTGAGCCCACTTTCCTAGACACTCACCTTGCGAGCCTTGGATGCACTAGCCGCACTCTTCGGCTCGAAGTTGTTATAAAAGTAAGCCTGTTAACGAATGGATTTGAGGCAGGATTGGTACCAGAAGAGGACTTGATACTTAGATACAACCTATTGATATATAGCGAAATATACTTATTATGTTATCGAAATGTTACATAGGGTGTTACGTTAAGATAAAATCACAGACCTTTCTTAACCACTTTTATGGTGATCCTTTAGCTGATACGCGTTCACTTAATTAGTAAAGGGAGTAGTTAAGAGAGGGGGGTGGTATGTCCCCGCTGACAGTAGTTAAAGGGTCGAATTCAGCGCAATGAAGGATGGTTCTGGCTTGAAGAGCTGCTTCTTACGATAGGAATTAGGTCATTCTTATCTGAATCGATTTACAAATTTATTTTTCAATATTTTCAATGAGTTAGGTGAATTAACTTTGTTTTCAGAGGAAAAGGGGAAGAATAATATTCATATAAATCAAAGTGTTATGAAGCGCCAAGATTGAATATTTATATATATCATAGGGTTACGTTAATATAGCCTTTGTACTTCCTATGCACGCGGGAAAATTAGCACCACCAACGTTAATGCCCCCAACCCTGAAAAGGTCGAGGGCATTAACGTTGTCGGTGTTAAGCCACTCCTTTCCATTTTAAAATAAATCTGCCCCTTTCCTTTTTCCTTCTTTTTCCCGGCGCCGCTATAACTCTTCAGCACCGGTCAGGGTGAACACAATTGGGTCCATGCTAGTCAGCGAAAACGAGACCGAGTATCGCGTTGTGCCAACAAGAACTACTGGTATTGAGAGGACACCATCGGCAGAATAACTTCCGGCAGAATAAGATGCGGAAGACGGTACTGCATCAGTCAATGAGAAGGTAATGGGCTCAACGGCAGACAGTACGGTGAGTGTGACGTCGTACTTATCCGTGCCGGCAATCAGGCCCGGCACAATTAATTGATTGTCCGCAAATGTTACTGCGGTGGACGGGGCAGGCTTGGGCTCGGTTACCACGGTCAAACTATCCTGGCCACTACTCGAAACGGATTGTATGGAAGCAAGCGTATTCAGTGCGTCGGGGTCTTCTTTAACGAACGCATCCAGAAATATTTTTGACCAGGTATTGGCATCCTGAAATGCCCCATTACTCAGTTCGTGGCCCTCGCCCTCATACTCGATCAGATATTTCGTGCCCGTCAAATTGTTTATGACCTGCTGCACCATGGCAAGGTCGGTTTCTGCATCAACTGTTGCAGAATTGGCCATAAAGGGACGGGAGATCTGACTTACTCCAGTGCCGCCACTGCCGAAAAAAGGATAAATTCCGGCTCCCGCATAGGGCACGATGGTCGCAGCGGCCTTTATTCTTTCGTCAGTTGTGGTTGTGAGCAGGTTATTGCTGATAACACTTGCCGTGTCAGGGTTTAATTTTTTGGCCCCGAGTAATGCCAGCATTGTGGAACCGCCATAACTTTCACCCATACCACCGATCTTGTTTACATCGATATGATCAGTGAAAGCCGGATCAGACAATAATTCATCTATTGCAGTTTTCACTGCGAGCGGCCGCAAGTTGAACTGCTGAGGGTCGAATTGGGAATATCTGTAATCACCATGGTACAAAGCCATCACGATATAGCCGTGGCTTGCGAGAGTGCTAAACAAGTTAATTTTATCTCCGGTGGGATGGTCACCTACACCGTGAGAATAGACGATCAATGGATATTTTTCTGTGTCACTCGCGAATATGGGTTGCTCACCCTCGCCCTGCATTCTTGGTAGCGACGGAGGCTGAAATACGTCGTAGTCGCTGCGCGAATTACTCGCAGTAGTTGGATAGAAAATATATCCAGCATAGGGAATTATCGTACCTGCCGAATTACCATACAGGGCACTATCATTTGGCACAGTTAATTGAAATGAAAACGCGTCATCAGGGTAGGCGAGTAGCTCATCAATATATCGCGCTTCGCTGTTGGCATTGTAACCTTCTTGCAAAAAGCCAGCATTGAGTCCTTCACTCAGCAATTGATTCAAAGAAAAATTATTAATGGTGAAATTAGTAGTTCCAACTTTCATCGGCCCGTCCTGCAGAGGTTGAATGACAAGTGTTCGTTCCGCCGCAAGCAGTCCAGTTTGGAAAACCAACATTAAGGATAAAAGGAATTGCGCTGCAAGGAGTTTGAAGTCTGTTTTTTTGAAGAGCATAAGCATACCTCTTAATCTGATCTACTTTGTGTGTCGCATGAGATGAAATTCAACGCTCAACACTAATCTGATTCCTGTTATTGAACGTCACCCGTTAAGCTAAAGTAAACTTTAATCACCTTGTGATTTCATTGATCTAAATTATGTTTTCTGGAAATTACCCGACAAGCACGGCATCCTTCCGGCGTCACCGGTTATCCACATATTACAGAACCCACCCCTTGCTGGGTATCTCAGGGGACACTCACAATCAAAGGGGTCAGAGTACTTAGGTAATCAAAGAAGCAATCAAAGGGCTCAGAGTACTTTGATCGAAAGGTAGGAAAAAATAGTGGTGCCCAGAAGAGGACTTGAACCTCCACGACCTTTCGATCACTAGCACCTGAAGCTAGCGTGTCTACCAATTTCACCACCTGGGCATATATTAGATGGATTTCTTTACATCTTCGCTGCAGTGAATTCTAAAGTGGGCCAAGGCCCACCGTCTACCACAACACCACCTGGGCAACTATTAGATGGATTTCTTTACATCTTCGCTGCGGTAACTTCTATAACAGGCCAAGGCCTACTGTCCGCCACAACACCCCTTGGGAAAAAGGGGGAAAGCAGGTCTTTCGACCGGAGCGCAACTCTAACGATAGCTTCTTTAACTGTCAACTATGGCAACGCTTTCTATAGCCCTATCCACTATCGCAGACTTTAGCCGCAGTGGGGTGTATACTGGCGTTTTCCTACTCTAATGCCTTCTTTTTAATGTCAAAATTCAATAAACCAAAAGATCCCTTCGCCCAGCGTGAAGCGGAGAATTACGCCAATCCTATTCCCAGCCGCGAGTTTCTTCTTCAGCTGTTGGAGGAGATTGGCGAGCCCGCTGATCATCCCCAACTGTGCGAGCGACTGAAGCTTAAAGGTGAGGAGGAGATAGAGGCTCTGCGGCGACGTCTGATTGCCATGAGCCGGGATGGTCAGATTCTCAGTAACCGTCGGGGCATGTACGGTCTGGCTGCCCATATGGATCTGATCAAGGGCAGGATTCAGGGTAATAAAGACGGTTTCGGCTTTTTTATTCCCGAAGATGGCTCGGGAGACATGTTTCTCGGTGCGCGGGAAATGGAGAAGTTGTTCGATGGTGATCAGGTACTGGCCCGGGTCTCAGGCATCGACAACCGTGGCCGCAAGGAAGGCATGGTGGTCGAGATCCTCAAGCGACGCTATGCCCAGATCGTGGGTCGTTATTACCGTGACCAGGGTTTCGGTGTTCTGGTTCCCGACAGCAAGCGTGTCAGTCAGGAAATTCTTATTCCCGACAAGCAGGCCGGCAAGGCCGAAGACGGGCAGTTTGTGGTGGCGGAAATTACCGAGTATCCAACACGGCGACGTAAGGCGGTTGGCAAAATTGTCGAGATATTGGGCGATAGCACAACACCGGGACTGGAAATCGAAGTGGCGGTACGCAGCCATGACATCCCTCATGTCTGGCCGACGGCCGTTAGCAATGAAACCCATGGCTTTGTAGAAGAGGTTAGCGAGCAAGATTTAAAGGGTCGGGAAGACCTGCGTGCAATTCCGTTCGTAACCATCGATGGCGAAGATGCCAAGGATTATGATGACGCGGTATTTGCTCGTCGACATCAGCGCGGGAACTGGACCCTGTATGTTGCTATCGCCGACGTGTCGCACTACGTCGCTATCGGCAGTGCGCTGGATGACGAGGCGATTAACCGGGCCACCTCCGTATACTTTCCCGGCCATGTTATTCCCATGTTGCCAGAAAAACTTTCCAATGGACTCTGTTCGCTTAAACCCAACGTAGATCGGCTTACCATGGTCTGCGAGATGGAAATTTCCGCGACAGGAAAAATGACGGGCTATTGTTTCTACGAGGCGGTGATTCATTCTCATGGCCGCATGACCTACACGGAAGTGTCAGACATTGTCGAGACCGCAGAAAGCGAAATTCAAAAGAATATTCAGGATAAACTCAGAAAGCGCCACGAATCACTTATTGAACATCTGGATAGTCTTTACTCGCTGTTCCATGCCTTGCGAATGGTCAGAGATTCCGGCGGCGCGATGGATTTTGACACCATCGAGACACGTATCGTATTTGGTGAGGACAGAAAAATCAGGGAGATCATTCCGGTTTACCGCAACGATGCCCATCGCTTGATTGAAGAATGCATGCTCAGTGCCAACGTCGCCGCGGCACAACTGCTGGAAGAATCGAAGCTGCCCGCCCTGTATCGTGTGCATGAAGGGCCGAATCCGGACAAGTTGGAGAATCTTCGGGAATATCTCAAAGAGATGGGCCTGCATCTTCCCGGCGGAGATAAACCGGTTCCCGCCGACTATCAGCAAGTGTTGAAACAGATAGCTGGCCGTCCAGATCAACATATGTTGCAGACAATGCTTATTCGTTCCTTGATGCAGGCGGTCTATCAGCCGGAAAATCTCGGCCATTTTGGCTTGGGCTATCCTGCCTACGCGCACTTTACTTCACCGATAAGGCGCTATCCGGATTTGTTAGTGCACAGAGCGATTCGTTATCTGGTGCGCAATAAGCCGGGTGTGCATGTAAGGAAACACGCAGCAGCCGATTCCCTTGCACAGAAAAAAATCTATCCTTATCAACTTTCCGACATGATTCAGCTGGGTGAAAACTGTTCGACTGCAGAGCGGCGCGCCGATGCAGCCAGTTACAGCGTGATCGATGCATTGAAATGTGAATACATGCAAGACCGGGTTGGGGATGAATTCACCGGGACCGTTACCTCCGTAACAAACTTCGGTTTGTTTGTTGAGCTGAATGACATCTATATAGAAGGCTTGGTTCACATAAGTGAGCTAAGCAATGACTACTACCATTTTGATCCTGTGCGTCACTGCCTGGCCGGAGAGCGAAGTCAGAAAGTCTATCGACTCGGAGACAGTGTCGAGGTGAGAGTGGTCAGGGTCGATCTTGATGACAAGAAGATCGATCTACAAATGGTTGGCATCAAACCCGTGCTGCATAAAAAAGGCGGCGGCAAAAACAAGCAAGAAAAGAAGAATAAGTATAAGAAAAAGGCTACGGCTAGCGAAAAAAATCCAAAGGATAAAGGCGCTAAAAAACCCAAAGATAAAAACCGAAAACCCAAATCGGCGAATAAGACCGGGAAAGCCAATACTGTGAAGAAGCCCAAGCCCGCTCGGTAATTGACATGGAATCAAAGCAAGAAAAAATCATTGGCATACATGCCGTGACAGAGTTATTGAATCAGCGACCTGAAGCCGTTAGGCAATTGCTAATTCAAACCGGCCGCAGTGATAAGCGGGTGAGTGCTATTAAAGATCTGGCGGCAAAATCTGGCCTCGAAATTGAAGCCATGAGCAAGGAGCAAATGGACAAGCGTTTCGGCGGTGTGCACCAGGGCGTAGCCGCTATTACCCAGGGTGAATCGAAGTCCATGAGTGAGAAACAACTGGCCAGCCTGCTCGACGGATTAGACCATGATCCATTGTTGCTGGTGCTCGATGGCGTAACCGATCCGCATAATCTGGGTGCTTGTTTGCGCACGGCGGATGCCGCCGGAGTCGATGCGGTGATTATTCCGAAAGACAAATCTGTGGGTTTGAATGCCACGGTGCGAAAAGTGGCCAGCGGGGCCGCCGAGACAGTGAATCTTGTCTCGGTAAGCAATCTGGCCCGTTGCCTCGATTCGCTGAAGGAAAGGGGAATCTGGATTATCGGAGCCACAGATGAGGCCGAAAAAACCCTGTTCCAACAAGCGCTGACGGGCGCCATTGCGCTGGTAATGGGGTCTGAAGGCAGCGGTATGCGCCGCCTGACCCGGGAGAGCTGCGACCATCTGGTCTCAATTCCCATGGCCGGGCAACTGAGCAGCTTGAATGTCTCGGTGGCAACCGGGGTCTGCTTATATGAAGCCCAGAGACAGAGATCTCCTCAATAAGCGTCTGCCGGAGCTTGAATAGCGCCATTTAGTCGTATTAGAGCTTGCATCCGGCCCCCAGTTTCCCTAGAATTCCTCCTCTTTTTTATATGCGGGACCCGTTCCCGTTACACATAACTCCTTGTCTTACCCCGCACAGCAGTGATCGAGGAAGACTAATAACCATGAGGAGTCTCTATGAGACACTATGAAGTAGTATTTCTGGTGCATCCTGATCAGTCTGAACAGGTTCCCGGAATGATTGAGCGCTATACCCAGTTATTAACCGACAGTGGTGGCAAGGTCCATCGTTTGGAAGACTGGGGCAGACGTCAACTCGCCTACCCAATTACCAAGATTCACAAAGCCCACTACGTAATGATGAACATCGAGTGCGGCGGTGAAGCCCTGGAAGAATTAACCACCTTGTTTCGCTTCAATGATGCGGTTCTGCGTAATCTGGTAATCAAGACCAAGACAGCCATTACCGAAGAATCATTAATCCAGCAAGGTGAGCGTGAAGGCAAAGAGCGCAAGCTTAGGTCTGAACAGAAGCGCCAGTATGAAGATGATGCTGCTGCCGCCGCCGCCGCTGCCGCCGCTGCCGAAGGCGATGAGGGCATTGCCGATGAGGATGCTACTGACGCAGAAGGCGAAGAGATTGAAGCTGTCGTTG
The DNA here is from genome assembly GCA_013204155.1 of Pseudohongiella sp. GTDB lineage: Bacteria > Pseudomonadota > Gammaproteobacteria > Pseudomonadales > Pseudohongiellaceae > UBA9145. The sequence goes on from JABMOK010000086.1 coordinate 8,955, forward strand.
AAGCGGCAGTTGAATTGGGTAGCGATAGTGAGGCCGCTGTTGAAGAAGCGCCTGTTGCTGAAGAAGCCACTGATGTTGAAGAAGACAAGCAAGACTAATTGCTCGTCGATTAATCTTCTCACTCATTTACAGACAGGATAAATATTATGGCTCGTTATTTTCGTCGACGTAAATTCTGCAAATTCACCGCAGAAGGTACAGTAGAAATTGATTACAAAGATCTTGAAACTCTGAAAGCCTATGTTTCCGAAACCGGGAAAATTGTTCCCAGCAGAATCACCGGCACAAAGGCCCGTTACCAACGTCAATTGGCCACGGCAATCAAGAGAGCAAGATATCTGGCGCTGATCCCTTATACGGATAGCCACCTGGTATAGAAGGTTTTACCATGCGCGGCCTTGCAGAATTCGTAATGAAGGGACGCAAACAGGCCATTATGGCAGTGTTACTGCTGGGTCTGATACCGCTTCTGTATTTTCTGAATCCGGTCATTATTGGCCTGGTTATGTTGCGCAAGGGTGTGAAGGAAGCGAGCCTGGTATTAATTTGGGCTATGTTACCTGCCGTTGCCTGGGCAGCCGCAGGAGACCCGGTTCCACTGATTATATTATTAGGCACCAGTGGATTAGCCTGGTTGCTACGAGAATCAGAGTCGTGGGAATTTACTCTGCTTGCCGCCATCGTGATTGGCGTTGGCATAGAAATTTACCTGAGGGTGCAGCCGGCAATGCTGGATACAGTTTTCTTGCAGATGGAAGCCTATCTGATCGAAAACAATGTGCAAGGATTGCAGCTTGAAGACTTTCGCGGAACCTTGACCAGCTTTATTGGCGCGGTCTATATGTTTCTGGCGATAATACTGCTTATGTTAGCTCGCTGGATGCAAGCGGCGCTGTATAACCCCGGTGGATTTCGAGAAGAATTCCATAAGCTGCGGGTAGAACAGAAAATAGCGTTGCTGTTAGTTGGGCTAATGCTGCTGGCAAATTTTGAGGTGCTGATTCCTCAAACCTGGGTGTTGTATCTGCTACTGCCGTTGATTTTTTCCGGCGTTGCCCTGATCCATGCCGTGGTTGCAGCGAAGCAGTTATCAAGCCGATGGTTGGTGGCATTTTACGCATTTATCATGCTGCCATCGGTAGTGTATATGGTAGTGCTGCTGGCATTATTTGACAGTTGGTACGATTTTAGGGCGCGGTTACAAAAACCCGTGTAATGAAGAATTTAAGCAGCATTGAAAAAGATTAAGAGACGAGGACGAAAAACATGAACGTTATTTTGCTGGAAAAAATAGGCAACCTGGGTGGCATTGGTGATACCGCTAATGTGAAAGCTGGCTTTGCTCGCAACTTTCTATTTCCGCAGGGGAAAGCAATTCCAGCCACCAAGACAAACCTGGTTGATTTCGAGGCACGTCGGGCTGAGTTGTTGGCTGCCCATGACGAAAATGTTGCCGCTTCACAAAAGCGTAAAGACAAAGTTCAGGGCGCGGCTTTGACAATCGAAGTAAACGCGGGCGACGATGGCAGATTGTTCGGCTCAGTAGGAACGCGGGATATCGCCGAAGCGCTAAATGCTCAAGTCGGCTCCGAAGTCAGCAAGAGTGAAGTGGCATTGCCTAATGGTGTTATTCGTGAACTCGGTCATTACGAGGTCGTGATTAACCTGGGTTACGAAGTCCGTGGCACAATCTCCTTGGCCGTAGTTGGCCTTGGTGCAGCCGTGGCTGTGACTGACGATGGCAGCCTTATTAAGGAAATCGACGATGCCGAAGCAGCAGCGGCTGAAGATTCCGGAAGGGAAGACCCGGCGGAGTAAAGAAACCAGCAAGATTGGAAATTGCGGGTCATGCACTTGACCTGCCTATCTTGATCAAGCACCATCTAGTGATTCAGTTGGTGCTTTTTTTGGCCCCGTTTTTGTAACAAGTACAACGCACAGATCCAGACAATGTCATTTGATTCGCCCCAGAATAGAGAAATTAGCAACGTCGCCGCGCTCAAGGTTCCTCCTCATTCTGTAGATGCTGAGCAAGCCGTGCTCGGGGGGCTGATGCTGGATAACACCGAATGGGACAATCTGGCCGATGTGCTGCTGGCAGAAGATTTTTACCGTCCTGAGCATCAGCTTATTTTCAGCGTCATGTCCCAGCAGAGTGAGGCGAGAAGCCCAATTGACGTAGTGACCCTGGTGGAATCCCTGAATAGCCTCAATGAACTGGAAAGGGCCGGGGGTTTGGACTATCTTAGTGAATTGGCAGGCAATGCACGCGGTACCGCTAATATTCATGCCTATGCCGAGATAATTCGAGAGCGGGCCATTTTGCGCCGGCTGATCAGTGTCGCTCATGGTATCGCCGACAGTGGTTATAATACCGGGGGCAAAAAATCGGCGGTGATTCTCGACGAAGCCGAACAGAAAGTTTTTAATATCGCCGATGAGAGACCACAGGATCAAGGTCCGGTTGCAATCAATCCCCTGCTTATCAAGGCCGTCGATAGAATTGATGAGCTGGCAGGTTCCGAAGGCGGCTTAACTGGCTTGTCCAGTGGCTATAAAGATCTCGATGAAATGACCTCCGGTTGGCAAAAATCGGATCTGATCATCATCGCGGGCCGACCCTCTATGGGCAAGACCGCCTTTGCCATGAATCTTGTTGAGCACGCCGTGCTGCATAACGAGAAGCCGGTGCTGGTTTTCTCTCTGGAGATGCCGGCGCAGAGCCTGATTTTTCGTATGTTGTCGTCTATCGGTAAAATCGACCAGACTAAATTACGCACCGGCCAGCTTACCGAAGAGGACTGGCCCGGGTTTAACAATGCGGTGGCCAAGCTTAAAGACAGTCCGTTGTTTATCGATGACAGTGCCAGTTTGAGCCCAATGGAAATGCGCGCACGCGCGCGTCGAATCGTCAGGGAGCACGGCAGTCTGGGTCTGGTGGTAGTGGACTATCTTCAGCTAATGCAGATTAAAGGTTATGGCGAAAACAGAGTGGGAGAGATCTCCGAAATTTCGCGATCCCTTAAATTACTGGCGAGAGAATTTGAATGTCCCGTGGTCGCGCTTTCCCAGCTCAATCGCGGACTGGAACAACGCCCTAATAAACGTCCTGTGATGTCAGATTTGAGAGAGTCGGGTGCGATCGAGCAGGACGCAGATGTCATTTCTTTTATCTACCGGGATGAGGTGTATAACGAGGATTCACCGGACAAGGGTGTGGCCGAAATTATTATCGGCAAGCAGCGTAATGGTCCCATTGGCACGGTTCGACTCAGCTTCGTGGGCAAGTACACTCGATTCGAGAATCATGCGCAACCAAGATACGATGACAGTTACACCCATGGATAGAAACCGAAGCGCCTGATCTGGTCATGACTGAATCATCAAAAAGAGCCTGGGCTACAATCGATCTGCGCGCGCTGAAGAAAAACCTGTCCCGGGTAAGTGTCTACTGTCCCGAATCTAAAATCATTCCGGTAATAAAAGCCAATGCCTATGGCCATGGTCTGGAACAAGTGGCGACAACGCTTGTAGAATCCCACACCAACATAGCGGCTCTGGCTGTTGCGACCATTGACGAAGCCTTGCAACTGACAGCCCTCAAATTAAATACTCCTGTTCTGTTATTGCCTGGCTTCAGTAACAGGCAGGAAATGGCGCTCTGTTTTAAGCATGCTATCGAACCGGTGCTGCACTGCACGCAACAGCTTGAGCTGCTCAACGACTACCAGCCGACAGAAGCGGGCACGGGGGTGGGAAGGATTTGGCTGAAACTTAATAGCGGCATGAATCGACTCGGGCTTTCGCCGGAGCAAGCTGTGGTTGCTTATTCTGCTCTACACAAGCTGCCTGAAACAGAAGTGGTTTTAATGTCGCACCTGGCGTGTTCCGACGAGCCCCAAGAGCAATTATCGGTCGATTTCACCCGCCAGCAACAAGCTCAGTTCGAAGCGGTGCGGGAGACTTTGAGCAGAATACGCACAGAACCCCTTGGTGCCAGCCTCGTGGCATCGGCAGGCATTGTGAATCTACCAGCGAGTCATTATCAATTTGTTCGTCCCGGAATCATGTTGTACGGTGGCTCGCCGCTGTTAAATCAAAGCAGCGAAGAGATCGGCCTGTTGCCCGTGATGACCCTGAGTGCTCGATTGATTGTGATTAACGAAGTAAAGGCTGGAGCAAGCATCGGCTATGGAGCCACTTACCAATGCGAGCACGACACACGCGTTGGCGTAGTGGCCATTGGTTACGGCGATGGCTACCCGAGATCGGCGGTCAACGGCACGCCAGTGCTGATAAAAACCGTTTCCGGTGAGCGTAGAACAACCCTGATCGGCCGTGTTTCTATGGACATGATTACCGTTGATTTAACCGGCATGGACGATGTCCAGCCCGGTGATGAAGTGGTGTTGTGGGGCAAGGGCTTGTCGGCAGATGAAGTGGCGAAAAGTGCGGGGACGATTTCCTACGAGTTGTTTTGCAGGCTCACTAATCGAGTGGTCTTTGAATACATAAGATGAATACAACAAATAGCTAACTACAATAAATAACTACAGTAAATAACTACAGTAAATAAAACCAACAAAAATAGATGATTCGACCTACACTTTAAGCCTGCACTGTGAATGCCTGTGTGATGAGAGAGTCGGTCTTTGCACAGTGTTATTGATTGGAATTTAGCCGGTAGCCAACTCCCTTGGTTGGACAAAAACGAAAACGAAAACGAAAACAGAAGCTGAAACAAATAGATGGCAAAGAACAAGATTGCATTTGTCTGCACCGATTGCGGAACTGAACATGGCCAATGGCAAGGGCAGTGTGCGTCTTGTAAAGGCTGGAATACCTTGTCAAAAATTAGTTTGGGAGGCGAAGGTAGCAGCTCGCCAGCCACCAAGGCAGACTTCCGCAAACAGGGTTATTCCGGTGAGAAATCCAATGTTCTAAATCTCTCCGATATCGATCTGCAATCACTGCCGCGATTTTCCAGTGCAATCGGTGAGCTGGATCGAGTATTGGGCGGGGGTCTGGTGCCTGGATCGGTCGTACTGATCGGCGGCAATCCGGGCGCTGGCAAGAGCACGCTGCTGTTACAGGTCATGTGTCTGTTGGCCAGTGCGGGCAAAGCGGCACTGTATGTCACCGGCGAAGAATCTTTGCAGCAGGTGGGGATGCGGGCTAGACGACTAAATCTGCCAGAACAGAATTTAAAGCTACTGGCTGAAACCAATGTTGAGAAAATTTGCCAGGCGGCTCAGCAGCATCGTCCGGAGTTGCTGGTGGTTGATTCCATTCAAGTGATGCACAGCGCTGACGTGCCGTCTGCTCCTGGCAGTGTTTCCCAGGTAAGAGAATGTGCGGCCTATCTAATTCAATATGCCAAACAAACCAATACGGTTTTGTTTCTGGTTGGGCACGTTACCAAAGAAGGTAATTTAGCCGGTCCCAAGGTGTTGGAGCATATGATCGATTGCTTCATCATGCTGGAAGGCGGTAACGACACCAAGTACCGGATACTCCGTGGTCAGAAAAATCGTTTCGGTGCGGTAAATGAGTTGGGCGTATTCGCCATGACCGAGGTCGGCCTGAAAGAAGTTAAAAACCCCTCGGCGATCTTTCTCGCCCGATCCGAAGAAGACACCCCGGGCTCTCTGGTGATGGTGTTATGGGAAGGCACCCGACCCCTTTTGGTTGAGATTCAGGCGCTGGTTGATGGCAGCCAACTGGGTAATCCACGTCGCGTCGCTGTCGGCCTGGAGCAGAATCGGCTGGCCATGTTGCTGGCAGTTCTACACCGACACGGTGGACTGTATATGGCGGATCAAGATGTGTACGTCAATGTGGTGGGCGGGGTGAAGGTAAGCGAAACCAGCGCGGATCTGGCTTTGCTCCTGGCCATAGTGTCCAGCTTTCAGGACAAGTCTTTGCCAAAGGATCTGGTGGTATTTGGTGAGGTAGGGCTGGCCGGTGAAATTCGTCCGGTGCCGGGCGGACAGGAACGCTTACAGGAAGCCGCCAAACACGGATTCACCCGTGCCATCGTGCCGAAGGCCAATGTGCCAAAGCATAAAATCGATGGCATCGAAATAATTGGCGTAACTAAAATTGCTCAGGCTTTGGAGGCGATTTAGAGCGCGATTTTTTTATTTGCGTGTGTAAGGCTCGGCCAGGGACTGTATTGGCATTACAATTTTCGAAATCGAATCAGTAGAGAATCGTTAATGGCCAAAAATGTAGGGTAAAAATCCAGCCAGCTTTTCAATTTAGCTTTAAGGTCGTAAAATTTTGAAAATAAATCCCTGACATCGACAGAGACATAAGGCGCTTATATGGTTGATCTATGTGCTTTATCGACTTTCCAATCTCGTTCTAAAACAGATTTGTGGGTTCGCATTCGGTAAGCGCCGAAGGTCATTCTGAAACAGCTTGTTAACATCCAGATTCAGCAGGCCGGTATTAAGCGCAAGCGCGACAAAAGTTTTTTAGGCACAACGCGAATACTCGAGGGGGCTACAAATTCCGGGATCAAAATCGGAAGCGAATGCCTACCGCTACGTTGCCGCTACGTAATTGATCATGGCGGGCACTCGAACTGGTGGTTCTGCTGCTGGTACTGGAGTCAGGGACTTGTAGATAACCGAGTTGCAGAAACAGGGCAGTGCGATCGGACAGCAAGCGCTCCCCGATCAGTTTGACCTGAGCTGCAAGGCCATTTCCGTCAGCAGAATTCAGGCAGGTGCAAGTATGGGTGGTCGGTGAGTAAGCACTGGGCATGCGTACCCGCGCATAGCCAAGACCGGCTCCCAGCCACCAGCGACTTTTCTCGGTCGCGTACACTCGTAGCAACGCATTCACAAACAATGCGTTGGCCTGCACCGAATCATTCAGATTTGCATGCAGCACACCAACATGGAAGGAAGAGCGCTCAATGCGACCATGCCAATATTCGGCCTCCAGTCGCCAATGGGTGGGCTCCTCAGTCGTATCGTTCTGGTCAGTGTGACCTTGTCTGCCGATAGCCACGGCCAGTGTCTGGCCTCCGTTGAAGCGCATGAGTCCGTCTAGCGTGAATGCTACCGGGGCGGTCCCCAGCCGCACAGTAGAATCGCTGTCGCGTGGGTTGAGCAACACTCCGCCGCTGAGGGTCGAATACCAGGAAGGTGCTTCTGTCACTGGCGTTGCCGCGTGCAGCAATGGCGTCATGCCTAGCGTCAGTGCGACGACGAAGCCAGCGCGGGTGAATTGCCTAATGTTCATATGTTTCCCAATAGAATTTCTGCAGGGTTGTGGTGTCAGAACAACAACCCAGCGCTTGCTTGATCTGACACGCCAGTTAGCTCAATAGCAGTGCCCAGCGCCTCGGGTGATGCGAATAACACACCGATGTCCACATAGCCAGCCGCGACCAAGCCCAGGTTACCTGCTGTTTCGACGCCCATGATCTGTGTAATTCCCTCTGAGTTCATGAACAGATGCACATCAAAGGCGCCCTGACCGGCTTGCGGCACATAGCCCAGTTCAATTTCTTCGCTGGGGATATAACACGCATAAGGTGGTTCGGTCCCTTCCGGAGCATAGAAATAATCACCAGTAATGGTGTTTACCCAGGCTTTCAGTGGCAGAGATCCCGGTTTTTGAGCCTCAAAGGAATAAAATTCGATGCGTGCATCATCATTTATCGATTTATCATTGGCATTGTCCAGCAACCCTGTGAGCCAGTGATCATCCTGTTCAAGCAGGGCGGCAAATACTGGCTTGGCTTCCGGCACATCAGTTACATTGACGGTAGTAATAACCTGCGCTTCATTTCCGGCAGCATCAAGTGCGCTGACGACCAAATGATACTGATTATCCTTGTCCTTATCTCCCGGCTTTTCAAAATCCGGGCTCACAGCAAAGCTCAGCAGTCCGTCCGCAGAAAGGGTGAACAAGTCGGCATCATCGCCATCGACTATCTGCCACAGTGTCGGCTCATCGCTGGCAAACTGAGTGACCAAGCTGGTATTTTCTACTACCGCTTTGTCCAGAGACTCGACTTTCTGCTGTTCAACAGTGATCTCGGGCGGCGCAAAATCCGGCAAGGCCACCGGCAACCCGGGGTCAGTAATTCGCCCTACGGTAAAATCCACATCACCGAAAACATTGTCGGTCAGGATTATCTCGATCTGAGTGATTATGCCGTTTTTGACGATGAAACGCGCACCATCAGCGCCGGGTTCGCGACTCATGAAGTCGTACCAGCCTGCCTGTTCTGATGACAGAAGAATTACGCCATCAAAGGTGGTCAGTTCGATGCCGGCATCCACAGCGCTCTGAATTGTTTCTGCTGAAATATATTTCATATAGCTGTCAAATTTGCCATCACGCAGACCAGCAGCCGAAATATCGATAGTCACGCGCGTCTGCAGGCCGGCTCGCTCGGTATCGATATCGATCAGTCCCAAGCTCTGTAGGGGTTCAATAGAAAATGCCAGCGGATCCCAGGGCAGCACAAATTCTTCCAGGCCGGCTTTTCCCAGAGAGCCAGAGCCTTCACCCGCAAATGACAACACATCGATACCAATCAGCTGGGCAATGGGTGAAGGTACTTCGCTTGCACTGTCCTCATGGACAATAATGGAAATCACAGAATCCTTTGAAACCTGATCGAACTGTCCAGAGATGGCGGCCGTAAAGTTCTGCTGTTTGTTCCAGGCAAGGGTTGATACTGAGTTTTGGGCGGAATCGTCCACACCGTCGTTGTTGAGGTCTTTATTACCACCTGTCAGTTTCTGTGCCAGTTCGTCTTCTGTTGCGCTCGGCACTCCGTCGCGATCAAGTAAATCCCTGACTTCAAAGGTAAGATTGAGATTGCCGCCCTTGCCACCTGGATCGCGAACGGTAGTTGGGAAAACATCCAGCACGGCAATCTCTGAAGGGATATAGGTATAGGCGCCATCAATAATGTTGAGGGTAAGAGTCGAGCCAGAGGCCGCAGTGAAGACAATTATATTGTTGACGACAGTGCCACCGGCAATACCGAAAACAGCGGGCTCGCCATCTGAGTCATACCAGTTTTGGGGTGGCTGTGTGAACTGCAAACTAGTCAGATCCACTCTGTTCTGGTCAATCACTGCCAGCCTGCCTGTCATACCTCCGTCCGGCAGCAAGGCCCTGGCGCTGACATTATCCTGAATCTCAGGTGTGCTATCGACGGTGAGGGCATTGGAATCAAAACTTTCATTCCCTGCTTCATCAACCTGCCTGACAACATAGTCACCAACCTCCAGACGAATACCCCTGGCATCTATTTGATACTGACCGTCTGCAGCTTCGGTTACCGTGTAACCAGATACCGGAATCAACTCGCCACCAGCTGTGTAAAGGCGAATTTGGTGATTAGGTGCTCCCGTAACAATGATGACCTGAGTTGTATCTCCGGTAAGCAAATCGAAAGGTGTCGGGTCAGTTGGTGTTTCGGTGACATCCGTAATAAGCAGCGGGTTCGGACGTAGGTCGTTATCTTCTATAATACCGGCAGCCTCAACTCCACCTATCGTCAGCAACAGAGTTTCTTCTGCCTTTTCTACCAGCAGGTCATCAATCGTCGGAATATTTACTGAAAACTCAGTAACCCCGGCTGGGACCGTGAGAATCCCCAGCGCACTGTCATAGCTTACGCCGTTGGTAAATTGCGGAGTGTTGAAATCCTCGGCAGAAGCGTCTCCGCCGAAGCTCAGCGAATAATTTTGCACAAGTGCCGAAGCCGCATTGAGGACAACCTGATAGGACAGCGTGCCGCCTTCTTCTGTCCTTCCTGTGCTTACACTCTTAACTGACAGAGCTTCATTGTCCTTGTTGGTAACAGTCACTGTTTGGAGGGGAATTCCAGCACCGCTGTAACTGCTGTCATTCGAACTGGAAGCAACATTGATGGAATACTGGATATCGCCATCGGCTAAATCATCATCCAGACCAGTTACTGTCACCGTTTTTGGCTGCTGCCAGTCTGAAGCGGTAAACTGCAGAGCCGTAGTACTCAGGCTTCCTTCTGTAGCATCCACACCGGAAAAACTAACGGTTACATCACTGGTCGGTTCACTTAGCAGGCTGACAGTGAAACTGCCCGTAGCACCTAATTCTGATGTCTGTACAGCAACAGCTGACACCAGTAATCCGCCGGAGTCGTTGTCTGTAATGCTCACCGTTCCACTGGCTTTGCTGACTGTCACCGCCTTTCCGGAACTATCAGTCACATTGCTCAGAGCAACATTAATCGTTTCCGTGGCTTCGATTAGCTTATCATCAGTGATTTTTATTCTGATAGATTTGCTGGTTTCGCCTGGCAAGAAAGTCAGGGCTCCGCTCAGTGCTGAGTAATCCTTGCCGGCCACTGCAGTGGAATCTGCTGTCGAATAATTTAACGTGGTGGTACCGCCACTTGCTCCTTCACGGGTCACAATCAGCAAAGCGGTGCCGTCAGCCTCGCTGACACTGACATCGCTAATGGAGAGTTTGATTGCCTGTTCATTATCGGTAATCGAAACCTGGGCTGATGTTTGATTCAGTTTTACGGTAGCGCTTTTGGAATCTGAGGCATCACTCAGGACTACCTTGAAATTTTCGGTATCTTCTGCCAGCTTGTCATCTGTGATTGGTACACTGATGGTTTTACTGGTTTCACCGGCGGCAAAGGTCAAGGTTCCACTGACAGCGGTATAGTCGCTGCCAGCCTTCGCACTGCCGTCTTGTGTCGCATATTGCACAGCAGTAATGCCGGCTGTTCCGCCACTTCGAGTCACTGTCAATACGGCATTTCCTGCATCTTCACCGACAGTGATATCGCTGACAGAAAGAACCGGGGCAAGATTCTTATCCGCACTGATGGTGCCGGTGCCGCTGTTATCAGTAATGGACTCACTGCTGCTGCTGGCATCGGCAATGTTGCTCAATCCTACCGTGAAGGCTTCACTGTCTTCACTGACCGTATCGGCGGTGATGCTAACGCTGATGGTCTTGCTGGTCTCGCCCGGGGCAAAAGTTAATGAACCGCTCTTCGCTGTGTAGTCGCTTCCGGCAAGGGCGGTGCCGTTCGCCGTTGCATAGTCGACAGTAGTCGTGCCACCAGTGCTGCCACTGCGTGTGACAGTAAATGTAAGCGTGCCAGAACCTTCAGCGCCGCTGGCATCACTAATACTGAGCGTGGGCGCGGCCTCGTTGTCGGTGTTGGTGACATCGATGGTGCCGGTACGGGCATTGGCGCCGCCGTAGTTGGCGTCAGTGGAACTGGACGTCGCCGTCAAGGTGTAGGCGATGTCGCCATCATCGAGCGTGTCGTCGGCACCGGTGATGGTAATGCTCTGGGCCGTATTCCAGTTGCTGCTGGTAAAGGTCAGTGTGGATGTACTCAGGCTACCCTCGGTGCTGTCGAGACCGGCCACCGTGACGGTGACATCGGCGCTCGGCTTGCTGTTGAGCTCGACGCTGAAGCTGGTGTCAGTGCCGGTCTCGCTGGTGCTGAGAGTGGTGCCGGTAATAGTCAGCCCCCCATTAACAATGTCATTGTCGCTGATGGTAGCGGTGCCGCTGTTATCGCTAATGGACTCGGCGCTACTGCTGGCGTCGGCGATATTGCTGAGGCCAACGGTGAAGGCTTCACTGCTTTCTACAGCGGTGTCGTCGGTAATGGAAACAGCGATGGTCTTGCTGGTCTCGCCCGGAGCAAAACTGAGTGAACCGCTTTTGGCAGTGTAATCGCTGCCGGCAAGGGCAGTGCCGTTGGCCGTTGCATAGTCGACAGTCGTCGTGCCGCCAGTGGCGCCACTGCGAGTGACGGTGAAGGTAAAAGTACCCGCGCCTTCGCCGCCGCTGACATCGCTAATGGCGAGTGTGGGCGCGGCATCGTCGTCGCTGTTAGTGACAGCGACCGTGCCGGTGCGGGCATTGCCACCGTTGTAGTTGCCGTCAGTGGAACTGGACGTCGCGGTCAAGGTGTAGGCGATGTCACCATCATCGAGCGTGTCGTTAGCACCGGTGACGGTGACCGTCTGCGCTGAATTCCAGTTGGCATTGGTAAAGGTCAGCGTGGTTTTGTCCAGGCTACCTTCAGTGGCATCCAGGCCGGTCACCGTGACGGTAACATCACCGCTCGGCTGGCTGTTGAGTTTGACGGTGAAGCTGGCGTTGGTGCCAGTCTCACTGGTGGTGAGAGTGGTGCCGGTAAGAGTCAGCCCGGCACTGTCATTGTCGCTGATGGTGCCGGCGCCGCTGTTATCAGTAATGGATTCGGCGCTACTGCTGGCGTCGGCGATATTGCTGAGGCCAACGGTAAAGGCTTCGCTGCTTTCCACCGCGGTGTCGTCGGTGACGGAAACGGCGATGGTCTTGCTGGTCTCACCTGGCGCAAAGCTGAGTGAACCACTTTTCGCTGTGTAATCGCTGCCGGAAAGGGCAGTGCCGTTGGCCGTTGCATAGTTGACAGTGGTGGTGCCACCAGTGGCACCACTGCGCGTTACCGTGAAGGTAAAATCCCCCGCGCCTTCGCTGGCGCTGACATCGCTGATGGCGAGGGTGGGCGCGGCATCGTCGTCGGTGTTGGTAACAGCGACCGTGCCGGTACGGGGAGTGGTGCCGTAGTTGCTATCAGTGGAACTGGACGTTGCGGTCAAAGTGTAGGCGATGTCACCATCGTCGAGGGTGTCGTTGACACCGGTGACGGTGACCGTCTGCGCTGAATTCCAGTTGGCATTGGTGAAGGTCAGCGTGGTTTTGTCCAGGCTACCTTCGGTGGCATCCAGACCAGTCATCGTGACGGTAACATCGGCGCTAGGCTGGCTGTTGAGTTTTACGGTGAAGCTGGCCTGAGTGGCGGTCTCGCTGGTGGTGAGGGTGGTGCCAGTTAGTGTCAGACCATGGCTAGCATTATCGTTGTCGGCAGTACCCGTGCTGGGCGTCTCGGTAGTATTGCCCACCAGGAATACATTGCTACTGCTGCCGTCATCCTTGATGGTGGCGGTTCCGGTAGCCGTACCGGTATTAGTTACGCTTCCGGTAATTGTTCCGGTGGAGAGCGTAAAAGTTTCGCTTGTTTCCAGCGTTGTATCATTGGTGATGGCGGTGCGCAGCAATACACTGGTGCTGGCAGCGGCAATGCTGACACCACTGGCAGCACTGACCCAGTTACTGCCATTGTAATATTCTATGGCAGCGCCCGAAGGCGTATTGCCAGTGTCAGTGCCCACCGTTGCCGTACCGTTTGCCAGTGACGGCGTAAAACTGATTGCTGCCGTGCTGGCATTCGACAGACTGAGTTTGAATACGGCGTAAGGTGAAGCCTCGCTGACAGTGATGTTGTTGATACTGAGGGTCGGCTTGTCATTATCGGCAGTCGCCGCTGTTGGCGTGGCGGTAGTATTGCCCACCAGAAACACATTGGTACTGCTGCCGTCATCCTTGATGGTTCCGGTTCCGGTAGCGGCACCGGTGTTGGTTACGGTTCCGGTAATGGTTCCGGTGGAGAGCGTAAAGGTTTCACTGGTTTCCAGGGTTGTATCATTGGTGATGGCGGTGCGCAGCAATACGCTGGTGCTGGCAGCTGCAATGCTGACACCACTGGCAGCTGATACCCAGGCGCTGCCATTGTAGTATTCAATCACGGCGGTCGACGGCGTATTGCCGGTATCGGTACCGACCGTCGCCGTCCCATTTGCTAGTGACGGCGTGAAACTGATTGCGGCCGTGCTGGCATTCGACAGGCTGGCGGTGAAAACAGCATAGGCTGATGATTCACTGACGGTTACGCTGCTAACGCTGACGGTCGGCTTGTCATTATCCAGACTACTTGTGGTGGCGTTTGCTGTGCCGCTGGTGATCGTGCTGTCGTAGCGGGAGCCGGTGCCATCATCAATGATGGTTGCCTGCGCCGCCGCAGAAAGGGGAGAAGTGCCGCCGGCAGACAGCGTGGCTGTATTGGTGAAAGTTTCGGCACCCTCGTAAGTTGTGTCAGCTTCTGAACTGATCGCTACCCTGACATGAACCACGCTAGTGCCGCTGCCCAAAGTCCCTGGGGCAACCGGGGTGTCATTGGCGCTGTAGGTAGTCCAGTTCGTGCCGCCATCGACAGTGAAGGCATAAGTGAAGCCGCTGGTGGTCGCTTGAGGTGAACCACTGCCGGCCAGTCCCAAGGTTAACGCAGAGCCCGAGGTGGCCGTGACTGCAAACATGGAATAAAGAGATGCTTCATTGACCGGTGTGGACGCGGTGATGGCAATGGAAAGATCGTTGTCCAAACCGCTGGACGAGGTGACGGCATCACTACCTGATACGCTACCGTTGTAAACCAGTCCAGTGCCATCATCAAAAATAGTGGCGGTTCCTGTGTAACTGACACCGCCACCGTTGGTGGCTTTCAGACCAAAGGTTTCCGGCCCCTCGTAGGTCGCATCATCGGCGACTGTTGAGCGAACCAGCAAGGCTCCACCGGTCGGTAGTGTTGTTGAAGTACTGTAGGCACCCCAGCTGCTGCCACCCCAGACCTCCAGGGAAGTGCCGTAATCTGTAGTGGCTGTGGCCGATCCTGCGACCTGCGCCAATGTAACTACCTGACCCGCGACGCCCTGCACCTTGAACACCGCATGACTGGAGTTCTCGTTGACGGAAATATTGTTAATGGTCAGCGCACGGTCATCATCCAGCGTGGTGGGATAACCGGTATCACCGCTGCCACTCGCCGTAAAAGTAGTATTCGCGGCCAGAAAGACCACACCATCGCCGGTATCCACGATCGTGCTGACAGCGGGCGTACTGCCGGTGCCAGCCTTATTTGTTGCCGTCAGGGTAAAGGTTTCATCTGGCTCATCGGCATTGTCATTGAGCACCGGCACGCGTACCAACATGGTGGTGCCACCGGAAGGAATGCTTACCAGGCCTCCGCTATAAGTAGTCCAGGCACTGCCGTTGTAGTACTGCATATTAGGCAGAAAGTCGGTTCCGCTACTGGCATCGGTATCACCGGTGCTGGCAGTGCTGCCCAAGCTCAAACTGACTTTCTGGCTGGCCACCCCGGTGACTTGAAACAGGGCATAGGGAGAGGCTTCGTTGACTGTTGTGCCGGTAACACTCAGGCTGCGGTTATCGGCAGTAACGGTGATGTCAAATGTATCGGTGTCGGTAAGAGAGCCGTCCGTTGAAACAATTTTTAGTGTATCGGTACCATTGAAATCAGTGGCGCCGGTATAGCTAAGTGTGCCCAGTGCTGTAGTGATAGCCGCCGGTGAACCGGTAATTGTCACGGTTGCAGTGCCGCTATTGGAGATTCCGGCAGCGCCACCATTCTGGGTGACCACCATAGTGCCGTTAAGCACTGTCAGTGTCACAGTCAGGGAAGTACTGTCAACATCGGCAACGCTGACACCACTGATACTGACTGTACCGGCTTCAGCGACAGTCTGCGTACCCGGCACGGTATTGACCGGGGCATCATTGGCGCCATTGACGGTAACAGTAAGAGTTGAACTAGCGGTCGCCGCTGCAGTGTCCTTCACGGTGTAATTGAAGCTTTCTGAAACCGACCCGCCCAGTGCCAGTGCCTGCACCGTGGTGTTGCTGTTGTCGACGGTGTAGGTGTAGCTGCCGTTCGTGCCTACCGTGAGCGTGCCGTAAGTTCCGCTGAGGGCAGTGCTGCCATCGACGCTGCCAGTACTGCCACCACTGGTACTGAAGGCGCTGACACTCTTGCCGTCACCGGTGTCGACGTCAGTGTCATTGCTGAGCAGGTTACCGCTCGGGTTGCTGCCAAGCGCGGCGTTGGCGATGCCGCCGGCCTCGTAGGCACTTGCCGTGTCTGCAACTGCGATGGGCGTGTCATTGCCACCCTGAATGGTAATCGTCAGCGTGGTGACGGCTTCTTTCGCCGAGGTGCTGTTGATAATACGGTAGGTAAAGGTTTCTGTCAGTGTATCGCTGCTGGTGCGCAGTGCATTGACAGTGGTGTTGCCGTTAGTGACGGCATAGCTGTAGCTGCCGTCGCTGCTGATTGTCAGTGTGCCGTAGTTGCCGATGATCTCGGTATTGGTTGACACCGTGGCTTCCGAGCCACCGCTGAGCGCGGCCTTGGTGACGGTCAGGGTGCCGGTGCCGGAGGGTGTGGTATCGGCGCCGGGGGAGGTGGTCAGTACGTTGCCGGTTGGGTCGGTGCCGGCGGTGGCATTGCTGATGCCGCCAGCCTCCACAGCGGTCGCCACATCGGCATTGGCGTCGGGATCGTTCGTGCCCGAGCCCTGCACATTGATGGCCAGCACAGCAGTGTCTTCAGCGCTACTGGCATCAGTTAGGCGATAGGTGAAGCTGTCAGTACCACTCCCGCCTTCGCTGAGGTCGACGTTGTTGGCTTTCGGTGTATAGGTATAGGCGCCATCGGCAGCTAGTACGAGGCTGCCATAACGGCCGGTAAGCGTGGTGCCAACTGTGGCAGTGAAAGTCAGCGCGGCGCCGTTGGTGGCGGTGACAACAGCACTTAATGTCAGTGTCGGATTGCCGGAGCCGTCATAGGCTATCGATTCAATCGTAGTGCCACTGGGTATGCCGGTACCTGTCACACTCATGCCAGCCGCCACGGTGCCGGAGATCGAGGTGAGCGTCGAGGTTGAGTTGCCAGTGGCGCTGGATGACGACACGGTTGCTGTTTTGGTGTTGCCGCCGCCGCCATTAGTATTCGCGGTGGAAGAATTGAAGCCGATGATCCTGGCGTTCAACGTCGAAATGCTTATATTGCCATTGGCATCGTAATATTTCGCTTGTGTGTCACTCAGGACAAATTCGTAACTACCACTACCGAGGTCAGTTTTGGTAACGACAGTGATGTGGGCACCAGCGGTATTGAGGAGAGCGCGGAAGTCATTAGTACCCACGTCGACGTACAGGTAATCTCCCGTGCCGACAGGTGACAGCGTCGACGCAGCGCTGAAGACAAGCTTGGACGAAACGTTGGCACTGGCGACTACGTTGGCACTGGCGGAACCACTCAGACCGGCGACTGTTTTAGTCTCGCTGTTGGCGGTCGAATCCGCATCGGTGTCGTTGCTTAGGACATTGCCTGTGGCCTTGTAGCCGGTGATGTCAGTACTGAGGTACTGGTCGGCGGTGGTGGCGACGATCGATTCCTTCGCCACGTTGCTGTCATTGATTGCATCCGGGGTATCGTTGGCACCCTGGACAGTGACGGTAAGCGTGCTGCTGGACTTCAGTCCGGCAGTATCTTTCATGGTGTAATTAAAGGTATCGGTCAGGGTATTGGCGCTGGTTCTGAGCGCCTCAACGGCAGTATTGGCATTATTGACGGTATAGGTATAGCTGCCATCAGTGCTGATGACCAGTGTGCCGTATACACCGGTAATGGACGTGTTAGTGGCAACTGTGGTGTCAGACGCTGCAGCGCTCTTGGCGCTTAGAACAGTCTTGCCGTCACTGGAATCCGGATCTGTATCATTGCTCAGCACATTACCGGTAGGGTTGGTGCCGGCTGTCGCGTTAGCGGCACCGCCTGCTTCGGTGGCATTGACTGTATCGACAACCGCAGTCGGCGCACTGTTCACCGAACTGACATTAAGAGTGATGGTATTGGCGCTTGCATCGAGATTCACACCACTGTTCGTTGTACCGCCGTTATCACGCACCTGGAAGGTGAAATTGGCATAGCTGGCGCCACTGGCATCAGTAACTGGTGTAAAAGTGAGCTTGCTGATATCTGCCGCGGTAATTACCTGATCAACCGAAACGTTCGCGCCGTTCAGCTTCAGTGTGCCTGCTCCGGGAAGGGTCTTGATAATGACCGCATCCAGGGCATTGGCCGGGCTGTCATTACTGTCAGTCATGCCAAAATCGGCGGCACTGAAGGTATAGGCCTGGTTTTCAGCGGAAGTAATGGTCTTGTCAGCACCAGCAGGTGCATCATTTACTGCGGTAAGACTGATGCTTAGATTGCCGTTACTGGTCAGGCTGCCATCGCTGACCACATAGGTGATGCCGGGAACAGGGCCGGCATAATTGGCAACCGGCGTAAAGCTGTAAGAGCCATCGGCATTCAGTGTGAATGAGCCAACCCCGGTGATAGTGTAAGCCGAACCCAGTGTCCCGGCGCTGCCATCCACCTTGAAAGAGCTTACGCTTAGCGTATCGCCGTTGGCATCCGTATCATTGCTGAGCACATTGCCGGTCTGGTTAGAGCTGTCTTCCAGAAAGGTGGCGCTGTCATTGACAGCCAGCGGGGCGTTATTAACCGGTTTGACCGCATTCAGTGTGGTATCTATACGGTCTGATGAAGATCCGACAGTCTTCAGTGAGCCGGTAGCCGCCAGACCATCAAAGTAAGTCTGGTCGACAACCAGCACAAAGCCGCTGTTGTCAGCAGCATTGCCGTCGCCATCTTTGTTACCGTCGGCGGTGGCGGTGCTCAAATCCGTGAAGTTGGCGTCTTTCCAGAAATAGAAACCCTTGACCTTGCCCTGGGATTTGATCGGGCGACTAATCCAGCCGTAATGATCGGTACCGTTGATAGTCAGCTTGACGACCACGTCGATGCCGGAAAATTTCACTCCGTTGGAACCGTCGGTGACAGTGGCGCTTCCTAGCGAGGAGGTGTTGAAGTCGATGCTGTTCTGTTCTCTGCTCGCCGGAGTCGTCGCGGTGTTGACCGCGTAGGCATTAACGAATTTCATTGCGCTCAGTTGCGAGCGCCAGGACTGTGCTTGTTCGTATTGGAACGGGAAGTCCAACGGTTTGGCAGCTTGCAGCCGTGCAACAGAAGTTGCACCTGTATGGACACGCGACAATTGCCAAGAGGCGGCATCGTTCACCCAGCCGAGGAAATCCGGGGTGGCGTGAATTTCGGCGCCGGTCAGGCGGGCAAACTCATCCACTAATTCCGTGTTGGCGCCTGCCTCACAGATCCAAAGTGCAATGCGGGCAAGTTTCCACTGTGCCAGCAGGCTGGCGGACTCGCGCAAGCGCTTGGCATCCACCCAGTGTCCGCCCAGCATGAAGCCGCCAGCATGGCCATGGGCAACCAGATGCAGAGTGTCTATCGGGCGGTCTTGCAGGGCGTTGCTAATGGCCAGCAATGGCTCGCTGACGCCATCCAGCAACAAGGTGGGCAGCGACGAACCGTGCAGCAATTCGCGGATATCCGCGGCCACCCCATCGGCAATGATCAGTTCCTTGCGGGCAGAATCGGAGAGAGTTAGATTCTGAATCGGAAAGTTGGAGGTTTTAATTGGAAACAAGCGTGAATTAAGCATGGGTCTCTCGGGCTGTCTTGTGACAGATCTTGTCTGCGGCAGGGCGGCCAGATTACTTCTAACCAATATATGTGCTTAATCGATTAACCAACCGTGGTCATCAGCACTTAAATGAACTTCTCACCCATCAATAGCCTGTCCAGCATATAGTGCGTGCTGTATGCCTAGGAGTCGCGAGGTAAAATTAGTTGTGCAATATACTTTAATGTTGTTGGCGTGACACCCGACGGCAATGCAAATTGACCCTTTATTGCCCGCGAAATAAATCGCGACCGGAATCGGTACAGATGGAATGAACTTTCCCCGCCCCCTGCTAGGCATTTGCATGTCTCGGTGATGTTAATGCCGCGCTTTTCCAATTCTGTTATAAGTCTAATTGTGTAGGTAGGAAAAATGCGATTAATCAGTTCGAATGAGAAAATTTAACGGAAGTAATTGTCCCGGGGGTATGCGGATACTGAATATTGAAAATAGTACTATTTATTATAGGGATTTACTGTATTAGAAAATACTTACCAGGTTAAGAATAATGTCTGGACATAAGCTCTATGCAAAGGAATCGCTTAACGCGGATGCCTAACAGTGTACATGGGTGCATTAGGTGTATTCTCGAAACCATTTAAAATGAGATTGCCAAGATAGATCTGCAGCCAGACAAGCTCATCGAGAAGGCCACAGAATGGGCTGAAAAACGGGACCTGTTACTTAGTGCCAAGGGGGGTGGGTAAGGTGCTTAGCAGCTTTCATTGCTTCGCTATCTCATTAATCCGGTGCTCTGTCGAAATCTGCCCTGATGGTTCGAGTGGCGCAGTAGTAGTGGAAGGCGCACCAGATATTTACTAACACCGTGATTGACATGGCATAGCGCAGGGCGTCGTTACCGTAAGCCGGTGTCAGCCAGTCGCTTACGAAGCCTGTCAGCATTGGGCCGAGGCCGAGTCCGATCAGATTCAATACAAACAACAAGATCGCCGAGCCCATGGCGCGCATGCGAATGCCCACCAAAAAATGGGTGGAAGCGATACAGGGGGCGAGATACCAGCCGCCACAAAAAACCGGGAGCAGGTAGAAGACAGCCGCGCTGACTCCATTGGGCATAATCAGGAAGGTAATCAATGCTAAAGGAATGGCGAGCACGGTGGAGATAAAAGGTATCCAGACATACCAGGTTTTGTCCCCGGTCTTGTTGCTCATGCGGTCAGACATCCAGCCGCCGAAGAAGGTGCCGGCCAGTCCGCCAACACCGGCTATCAATCCATAATACAAACCCACATCGATAATAGGCATGCCGTGGACTCGGCCTAAAAATAAGGGCATGAAATTACCCACTCCGTAGGTAACGAAGGCATGCAGTGCGCAGGCGAAGGAAAGGTGCCTGAATGATTTTCGTTCCCACAGGAAGCCCAGCACGCGAAAGAAGCCTGGAGGCGCAACATCTTTGCGCGCCTCTGCCATTCCGCGAGGAGGCTCTTTGATCACAAATCTAACCAGCAGGGCCAGAAAAATCCCCGGTATCGCGACCACTACAAAGGCGGTACGCCAGTCAAAATACTGCACCAGATAAGCCCCGCCTACGGTGCCGACCAGAATGCCGCCATACACGCCGAAGGAGTAGATTGACAAGGCCGTCGCTCGCTGACTCGAGGGAAAGATATCGGATACAATGGAGTGCGCAGGCGGAGAGCCGCCAGCCTCACCAATACCGACACCAAATCTGGCCAGAAACAGCTGTCCGAAATTTTGTGCGGCGCCGCATGCCGCCGTCATGATGCTCCATATGGTAATAGATATGGCGATAACATTGCGGCGATTGCCTATATCAGCCAGACGGGCGATGGGAATACCCAGGGTGGTATAGATGCAGGCGAAGGCGAGGCCGGACAACATGCCAAACTGACCATCGCTAATTTTGAGATCCTCGATGATGTAGGAGGCCAGGACATTAATTACCTGTCTATCCACAAAGTTCGAGACATAGGCTGTGGTTAGAATTCCAAGGACGAGATAGCGGTAGTAGGGGTTTTGGTAGGCTTTTACCACGGCTGAAAGGTTTTGGGATTTCTCGTCTGCTGTAGACTCGGAACCCATACTGGAGTTCTGTTCAATAGGTTCTGTCATAACCGGTCCCCAGTTTTTCTATTTTTAGTTTTTTCTGGTTTTCTTATTCGATTTTGCTGCTATGTCATCTATCGCATGAAAGCACTTATTCTACTGCCAGTCTATGGATAAGCACTGCGCTCAGTTTTGCTCGTTCTACCAGTGAGCTGATCTGGCCTTGCTCTCGATTGGAATGTGTACCGGAGCCCGATCCTCCCAAAGAATCGAGGGTCGGCAAGCCTACCGCCTGGGTTAATGATCCATCGGTACCGCCACCGGAATCACCAACGCCAATGGACTGGCCCAGAAGCTTGCTGATAGAGAGTGTTTTCTCCAACAGGTAATCTGACTCGGGGGTCGGTATCTTTGCGGGCCGATGAAGATTGGTCCAGCTCTCGGTAGTTAGTTCGCCAGAATCGACGGCATAGCTATATACGGAGGCGAATATATCTTCGAATTGAGCGATAGCATCCAGCCCCTGCTGTGGTTCTGGATAACGCAGGTCGATCAGCGCTTCGGCACAGGGCGAGATGGTATTGCGCGCCTCACCGCCATTGATTATGCCCACATTTACGGTGACGCCAGATTCGTAATCGGTCATTCTTTCTATCTCTACGATCTTGTAGGCTAGTTCCTTAATCGCAGACCGGCCTTGTTCATGGGCGGCTCCGGCATGGGAGGCTTTGCCCCGCACCACGAATCGTGCCTGACCCAGCCCCTTACGCTGGCGAATCAAACTGGAGCCGGGCTCGTAGACCAGCCCGTAGTCGTGGAGTAAGGCTTGTTGTTCCAGATACTTTCGAGAAGACAAGGATCCAATCTCCTCGTCGCTGTTTAAGAGCAAAGTGATCGCCTTGTCTTGCAGAAAGCCAAATTCATTCAGCGCCTTAAGTGCATACAGCATCACCACCAGGCCGCCTTTCATGTCCGATACGCCGGGACCGTACATCATGTCGCCTTCACGGCGAAAAGTTTGAAAGGGACTGTCGGAAGGGAACACGGTGTCCAGGTGTCCCATTAAAAGCAGACGCGTTCCACTGCCGGCTCTCGAGGCTAGAACATGATCTGCCACATCGATATTGTAATTGCTGCCGGGGCAGCTTGGCATTTCAATAAAATCGCCAGGCAGTGTTGAGACAGAGAACCCCAATTGCCGCAGTTCCCGACTGAAGATGTCAGCCATTGCATTTACACCCGCCTTATTCAGACTGCCCGAATTAATATTGGTAATTCGTTCAATCATTTCGACCATATTGTCTTCTTGACTATCCAGCCACTGAGACAACTCGATCTCGTCTGCGTTTAAGGCCGGTTCAATGTTTTCCGCGGCCAATGTCTCTGGCACCGGGGTCAGGCTGAATACAGACAGTAGCAAGGAAAAGGCAAGGGGTTTTAACTGCATACTCTGATTCCCGAAAAAGTTTTTGCTGATGGATCAAGCCTGTGTCTTCTGGCGTAAGCCCCTAAGTTATCACGCGAGATGTCGATTACGCTAATCCCGTCTCGCCGCGAAACCCGGGGCGACATTTATTTTAGGGCTGGGGTTGGAGCGATTGGGGAGTAGTGGAGTTGGTGGGTTTGGTGGTGGTTTGTGGGGGCTGATTCTAGCGAGTGACTTCTGATTCTATCGAGTGACTTCTGATTCTATCGAGTGACTTCTGATTCTATCGAGTGACTTCTGATTCTATCGATTAGCTCTTGATGAAGTCTGCTTGTAATTGAATTTCGACGAATTCAGTGGTGACTTTTAGGGGGTTCTGGTTCTGGTTCTGATTCTAACGAGTGGTTTCTTATTCTATCGATTAGCTGCTGATGAAGTCTGCTTGTAATTAAATTTCGACTAGTTCAGTGCTGACCCCTGAAGAGTTCTGGTTCTCTGCCGTGTATCGACAATTCTGCGGCCACCTCTAAACTCCATTTCCTCAGTGAGGCCGCGCGCGTCGATATAGGTTCCCCGACCATCCCGCTCGCCTCTTATCCAGGGACCCAGATAGCGATCGCCATTAGAGAAAAAGTACGTGCCCTGACCGTGCAGCTGATCGTTGCGGAAGCCGCCGGTAAAGCGATTACCGTTGGCGTAAAAGAAGGTTCCCTGACCGCTCATTTCGTCATTCTGCCACTGGCCTTCATAGCGATCACCGTTTGCCCAGCTCTTGCTGCCCTGCCCCTGTTGTTTGTCCTGGCGCCATTGCCCGACATAGCGATTATTATTGCTCCAGTTAAAGCTACCTTGCCCATCCCGAAGACTATTGCTGAATTGACCTTCGTAGCGATTGCCGTCATGCCAGCTAAAAGTGCCTTGAGCTTGTTCGCCCGCTTGCCACTGGCCTTCGAAACGATCACCATTGGTGAAATAGTAGCTGCCCTGTCCTTCAAAGCGGTCTTCTCGCCAGTTACCTTCATAGCGATCACCATTGAGGAAATAGAATGCACCGCGACCGGACTTTTGGCCGTTTTGATACTGCCCAACATAGCGCTCCCCGTTGGCGCGGATCAGGGTGCCCTGGCCATGCTGCTGGCCATCTCCAAACTGACCTTCATAGCGATCGCCGTTGGCGAAGAAGTAGCTGCCGCGCCCGTTCTTTCGATCACTGCTAAACTGACCATCATAGCGATCACCATTTTTCAGGCTCAGGCTTCCCTGGCCTTCGAAGGAGTTATCCCGGCATTGGCCTTCATAGCGGTCGCCGCCAGTCCATCGATAGACCCCTTCGCCACTGGCACAACTGCCTCTTAGCCAGCCATTTTCGGCCCCGGCCGCCGAGAGCGAAACGAGTAGCAGAGAAGATAAGAGAAGGTTTTTCATGTTGTTAAGTCTTGCGTGCTGCCTGTCAGCTGGTTTAAAAGGGGCGATTATCAAATTGACTAATCGTTCAACCCCTCATGATAGCGGTATGAAATAACAAATCTGCGGACTCTGTCACAGTATTTGCCAATAGTTTGATCTACAGCCCATCTCTAGCGCGGTTATTGGGAGGGAAGACTATCGGTAAAAAGAATTCGCCGGGTGATTCTCCAACCCTGTTCGGTCTTCAGCCAGCTGATCCGGTAAATGCCTGAGCTGCGAATGACCGGTGCATTGTCATTGGCGGTCTGATGGGTAATTAACACCATATTCTCTGTGACGGCTGAATTCCCCCCAAGCTCCAAAAATGTCAGCCCGGAGAAATTATGTCGGGTTTGACGGTCTGCGAGCCGGCCCTCGTGGGACTGTTTAGCATAGTCATAGATTGCCCGCTTGCCCACTATTCGTGAATTCTCCACCAGAGAACCATTCTGCCAGCGTTCCAGAACGCCGTCGTCGGTGAACAAGTCTGCAACGCCACTGGAATTCTTGGAATCCCAGCGGTAGGGATATTGGGCCAGCATTTCAGCAATGGCCATTTTCTCAGTGACAAGCCTTAGTGCAGCGGCAGACCCGGCATCGCTGCTAATGCTACAGCCAGAGATGCTCAGCAGTAGGCTCAGGAGCACTATTCGCAATCCTGCAGAGCGGTAATTTCGATAGTTGCTATGTAGTTGCATAGATAACAGAAAAGATAACGGCAGAAAAGATAACTGTAGAATAGATAACGGCACATTAGATAAGCGCACAGTCCAGCACTCCCAAATTAGAAGTGCTCTAGACTAGCAGAAAGTCAGCCCGGGCTTAAATTTCGTTTACAAAGACCGGTCACTAAATAGAGCGCGTCGCTATAGCGGGCTCTATTCTGGCCGCCTTGGCGGCGGGTGCCAGCACCGCTAACTGGCCAATGCCGAGCAGTACCAGCATGCCTAGGGGCGTGTAATACCAGGCCATGGTCGGCATATCAAACAAGGAAGACAAGGCAATGCTAAAGGCAATGGTAAGCGTTGCGCCAAGCGTAACCCCGACGCCGGTAACCAAAAAATTCTCCACCATGAAATAGCGAAGAATTTCAAATTGAGTGGCTCCGAGCGCACGACGCGTACCTATCTGCTTGCGGCGTCGGTTAATGCCAAACACGGCGAGGCCGACAATTCCCATGGTGGTGATAAACACCAGGGTCACAATAACCACATACAGTATGGTCGCCATGGCGCTGTCAACCAGATAACTTTCTTCGCGGGTCTCATCCATCGACTTTAGGCCTCGGATTATGCGATTGGGATTATTGCTAGCCAGGGTTTCTTCGACTTCGCTCATCAGCCGATCTCGTTCTCCGGCCTCGGTTCGTATCAGGTACATGGCGCCACTGGTAACCGAACTATTGGGAATCAACATGGTGTATTCATCTCTACCGGCGTTACCCATCCAGGGTGATTGTAGCCGTCGTACTACACCGGTAATTTGCAGCGGCTTGTCGCCTTCTATGTAGACGGTTTTACCTACGGCATTCTCAGCGTTCTCTTCAAAAAAATCCTCAGCAAACGCCTGGCTTATAATGGCTTTGTTATATAGCCGTTGCTCACTGCTTTCACGAAAAATTACATCACTGGGAGCAAAATTTTCACCTGCGATAAGCTCGATATCCATCGTATTAATGGCGTGTTCATCGGTGTAATAAAGAGCGGGATACATGGCGGGCAGAGTAGGGTCAGGCTCTGATCTTATGCCGGTGTTTGAACCACTGCTGCTTAATGGAATTGAATTGGTCAAGGTAGCATCGACAATGCCGGGGGTTTGTCTAAGCAAGTCGAGATCTTCGGCGACACTATTGCTGCCGTTGAATTGATCGCCAAATCCAATGCTGCTGAGATAAAAAATATTGGCCTCATCAAGTCCGCTGGGTCTACCCATCATTCTTGATCGCTCATTGATGATAAAAATAGCATTCACCATTACCGTCATGGTGAATGCTATTTGCAGTGCTATCAATACCACGCCTAGTTTATTACGCGTGATGGCTCGTAATATTGGACCAATTTCCATGTTAATACTCCTGCTCATTCAGTTCGTTGGAGACTATTGTGTTTTCAAATGAATCGCCGGATTCACATTGCAGGCGCGCCAGATAGGGTAGAGTCCGGCAAAGATGGTGGCGAATACGGCCAATGCGATAGTCACTGCTACCACCTCGGTATTCAGGTGTATCCAGTCCGTTACCATCAAGTCATCACCGAGCAATCTTTTGATACCTTCCAGTCCCAGCGCCGCTACGCCTAAACCCAGCACGCCACCCAGCAAACCAATAAATCCTGCCTCGATAACATGCTGAGTAAACAAGGAACCCTTGTGTGCTCCCAGTGCCTGACGTACACCAATTTCGGCGGATTTTCCCAAAAATTTCGAGAGTAAAAGACCGATGGTATTGAGCAGACAGACGGCGAGTAACATGGCGGCCAGTGCCGAGAGTATTTTCGTTTCATTGGGCAGCACTTCCTGCTCCAATAACCACTCTTCAACGTTAAACAGCTTGTTGTTCAGATCCCGCGGAAATCTGCCAAGCTGTTTTTGTTCGGTGGCATAGTTGTTAAGAAAATTTAAGTAGTCTGCCTGCTCATCGCTATCACGTAGCTCTACCCAATATTGAATCCACACGCACTCTGAATTAGTGAAGCTCTCCCACCCAGGTTCTGGAATTTTCCAACAGTTGGTGTTACCGGATCGGGGCATCTCCAGAGAGCGGATGATGTTCCAGGGTACATAGATTTCCTCCCCTGCAGCGAAAGGGCCATTATTCACATCATAAAATTTAGGCACAGGATTCCAGACGTCCAATACGCCCACGATCTGAAAATTGTAGCCATGCAGACGAATGATTTCCCCAACGGAATCGGCACCGCCAAACAGCCTTTCATTCATTTCTTTGGAGAGCACAGCCACCTGTTGCAAATTTTCATCAGCAGAGCTATCCCATGCATTGCCATACAGAAAGGGGGTATTAAACATGGGGAAGAAGTCGGCAAATGCGCCACGGCCGTTTATTGAGAAAGGGCGGGCATCGTCTCCCTCCGGTTCGAGCACAGCTGCAAATTTCGAACTGGCTGTCTGGCGAAAAGCGCCACCTGATTCCAGCAAGGCAGTGGCATCCAGATAGGTGAGTTGCTCTGGGGCATCGGTTTGAGTATTGGGGTCTCCGGTATCCAGTTGCACATGAAACAATTGCTCACTCTTCTGCGGGATGGGGTCGCCGCCCATTACGAAGTTCAGTGTGAAGATGACCATGTAGGCCCCAACGCCAACAGCAATAGCTAAAACCATCAGAGAACTTAGAATCGGATTGCGTCGGTAGCTGAGTGCGCTCAGGCGCAGATAGTATAGAAACATAATAATTCCTCTGTGTTTTTTATGCCCGAGCCGCGGCTACAGTATTTTCTTCGGCTTTGGTGTTTGTCGCATGAAGCATTTGTGAATCCACAGACGAGTTGCTTATTTGTCCGTCAAGAATGTGAATATTGCGTTTCGCCCGTTGGGCCAATCCCTGATCGTGTGTAACCATTATGATGGTGGTTCCGGCTTCATTAATTTCCTGCAGTAGCTCCATCACACCCTCGGCTGTGTTTGAATCCAGGTTGCCCGTCGGCTAGTACGCAAGTAAAAACAAGGGATTACACACTAGAGCTCTGGCTATGGCAACA
>JABMOK010000087.1 GCA_013204155.1 Pseudohongiella sp.
ATTATGTTCAGGGGTATTACTGCGCAAAACCTATGTGCAATGAAGACTTGGTGGTTTTTTTGGATAAGTGGACGGGACCTCATTAAAGGGGTTCATTGCAGCTAAATCTAAATCTGAATCTGAATCTGAATCTGAATCTGAATAATACCAGGAGGATATCTTTTTTGGCATAGCTTATCTATTAACCCCGATTAAGACAATGCCAGACAGTATCAGTGCTGTTCCCATGATTTGCCAGATACTCACTGCTTCCTTAAAGAGAACCGTTCCCACAAGCAGTACAAATAGAACAGAAAGACCTGTGTAGATTGGATAAAGAGTAGATATCGGGCTGCTTCGCAGCACCAGTATGTAGTAGAAAAAAACTATTCCATATATGAATAGTGATAGCAGGATCGGTGGCCATTGCCGTAGCAACAAATCCAAATAATTATCATGTGCCTGAACGGAAACCCATTTCATCAGGGCGTGGGAAGAGGCTAGCATGAAAGCCAATATAAACGCATGGGTCAGTAAAAGAGTAAATTTGCTCACGGATAGTCATCCAGGTTGCTTATTTCTCTATTGATAAGGTAGTTGGGCCGACGTTTTACCTCATCATGAATCTTCCCAATATAGATACCTATCAGCCCCACACTAAACATCAAGACGCTGCCTATCAGTAGGATAAGCAGTATTACGGTGGTAAATCCATCAACCGCATTCCCTGATAACTTGTCAGCCAAGGCTTTTATACCGATTAGCAGACTAAACAAAAATGTAAGCCCTCCCAGAAAAGTAACAATCTGTAGTGGATACGCGGTGAAGGAAGTTATAGAGGATATTGCGTAACGAAACAGGCTTGGCGTACCCCATGTAGATTTTTCGCGTATAGATTCGGGTACATCAAAGGCAATTTGAGCGCTGGAAAAATTCATCCACTTGATTAGTCCTCGGAAAAATCGATTATGCTCGGGCAATTCGAGATAGGCATGAATAACGGAGGCATCCAGGAGCTTAAAATCAGTATCACCGCTGATGGTAAGTTTCGTGAAGAAATTAAAAATTCGATAATAGGCCTTGACTAGCAATCCCCTGCTTACTGACTCCCCGGCTCTGGAAGCTTTTATTGCTTCTACTACGGCATAAGATTCGCGCCATTTGATTACCATATCGGCAATGAGAGTTGGAGGGTGCTGCAGGTCGCTGTCCATAACGATAGCCGCATCAAATTTTTTCACACAACTTAAGCCCGCGTGAATAGCAGCTTCTTTACCAAAGTGACGACTGAGGGAGAGTAGGCGAACATCGGGATCATTTTTAGATCTGCTTAATGCCACCGTCGCTGTATCATCTGTTGATCCATCATCAACAACTATAATTTTAAAATTCACATGTTCAATTTTCCGAATATGCTCAAGTATTTCCGCCAAGTTATCCTTGAGATTGGCGGCTTCATTAAACGCCGGAATAATTATCGCTATTGAATACATTAGCTCAGTCCCGCTTCCAATTTATTGCTGGAGCATTATGCTGTATTTTCTGTAAAGAAGAATAGCTAATCCAGCCTTCTGGTGCAGTGTATCGCAGGTAGAAGGGAGCGTTATTCGCCAGTGTTACGCGTTGTTCGCCAGTTGCTGGAGCAGTGATGACACCTAATACATCAGAGACTACCTGATAGCTGCCATATTCATAGGGTCCGAACATCCAGGAAAAGTACCCTTGCTGATATTCGAAGCGCAACGAAAGGGGCGCATCTGGGCGGAGTTTCTGTTCAAACTCATCGATTCTCATAACAATTGAACTGGTAATATCCTCCATGCACGAGCAAGAACTATCGTAGCGATAGAGTTTATCATATATTTCATCCAGATAGATTGAGTCCACAACGGCACTGGGTACCGTACTACCCGGCATTAACTTGGGCTTGAGTTCCTGTAGTCCTGTCACAAACCAAAATGAAGGGAGTAAATTTTCGGATGGTATAAAGGCAGAGTTTGAGTCTTCATCCAAGAGAAATCTGGCCTGCGTATCGAATTCAGAACCCAGGCTCTCTAGTTCCTGTTTAAACTGTAGCCCCTGTAGCAGAGCAATTAGCAGCAGTAGAGGTGCTCCCGTCCAGGTCAAGTAAATCAATGCCTGCTGATTATTCTTTTGCAGTGACGACGCCAAGCGTTCTGCATAGTATGCAATGGCGAAACTGATCATCGTCCAGAATAGAAACAAGTAACGATCCGGAAAAAATATTCCAGAAGATCTCACCAATGGAACCAATGGCAAGGTTACCAGCAATAAAATAATCAAGCTTAAGATTAAGCGTGAATGGGTCAAGAAGCTGTAACTTATCATTAGTAACAGAAATAATAGAGTAAAAGGTAGCCACAGCGAACCCAGCAATAGGGCAGGGAAGTTGCTAAAAGCGCTCAGAATGTCACCAATGATTGATAGTTTCATATATTCGCTTCTAGCGACATAACCACCAATAAGAGAATCAAGCATCCATCCGCGCCAAACTACATAAAGCAATGTAATAGTCAAAAATGGCCACAGAGCTCTAGCTCGAGTATAAAAATCACGTTCGGGTAAAAAAGGAAGTAACAGAACAAGCGGAACGTAAATCTCTTTAGCTGTTACAGACAGCAAATAGAATGCTGTGCCGGTGAGCAATAAAAACATACCGCCACGTCGTAGATGCTGGACATAGCAGATTAGTGCCGCAAGGCAAAAAACCAAGCCTTCAACATAGTGGCGAGTCATTAATTGATCGGCTACGGAAAAACTCGGTGCTCCGACTAGGAATACTACGGAGCCATAGAATGCGTATACTTTGTTGATCCATAGTGAGAGGCAAAAATATAGGGCTACGGATGCGCATGCAATCGCTAATATTTGATGCAGATAGAACGCCTGCGGTATTGCGTCAAACAGTGCGAGATCAATTTTAAAGGAAAAAATCAGCCAAGGCGTTAAATTGGCAGGAGAAAACTGTTGCCAGACCTCGGGATTAATAAAACTTTCTATAATTGGATATCGCAGTGCCTGAAGCAGTATCTGTGAGTCATCCCAGCGCCAATTTCCTTCCAGCGCTCCAGCAAACAACAACCCACAGACTACCATTAAGCCGCTAACAAGCATTCCATGCACAAATAATTTGCTGCTGGTCATGATATATCTGCCAAACTTAGACCATGTTCTTTTGACTAGTGAAGTTGATTAGCAACCGTCACAGCTTAATAAAAGCCAAGGCGAAATTCCCATTTAGCGGGATCACAAGTTGATGCTGTACTGAGTCGTAACACATAGAGGCGGCACTGGGAATTCCGGATGCAATAATTTCAGCATCTTGACCCGGTCTAATACGAGAAACACTGCCATAACGAACACTGCTTACATACTTCGTGCCGTCAGCTGTTACTACAACACCATCATTGCCGCCCTCTGCGGCATATTCGGTCTTGATAACGTCGCCTTTGGGACTAAAAGTGATGACGGCGGCGTCATTAACATTAACCACCACGATGTTGCCTTCCAGATCCATGGCTACGCCATTCGGTGCAGCCAGCGGAGCGCCATCAGCAAAGGTTGAAACGACGCCGTTTGCTGTAACTTTGAATATCCGCTCTGGCGAGCGCGTATTTG
The DNA here is from genome assembly GCA_013204155.1 of Pseudohongiella sp. Taxonomy (GTDB): domain Bacteria; phylum Pseudomonadota; class Gammaproteobacteria; order Pseudomonadales; family Pseudohongiellaceae; genus UBA9145. Next base: position 3,619 of record JABMOK010000087.1, read on the forward strand.
ATGCATAGACAGTACCATCATCGGCGACTGCAATGCCGTTTAGCAGCGTCGCTTCTGGAATCCTAACAGCTTGCAACGGTTGTCCCGAAGCCAGATCGAAAGAGCGCACATAGCCCACATCGACTGTATACAAAATTCCATTGCTGATGGCGCTGCCCAGGGGCTGATGCAGTTCCAGTCCGTTTCGCGTTGCACCAATCCATTTCGCCGTGTGCACACTACCATCTGGATTAATAAGCGAAACAAAGCCATCATTCTCTGAGCCATCACCGCGGTTACCATTGTTCATAGCGAGAATCAGATTTTTTTGCGGGTCGAAGGTGCAACTCTCGGAGGAATGAAAACTCCCAAAGACTTTTACATTATTGGACATCGGAGTTTTTATGCCCGCTTCGTTAATCGCATTCAATGGTTCTCCGGCAACAAAATCCTGGGCTACAACTTGTAGTGAAATACTTTGTAGTGAAATACTCGCAATGAATATTGCCAAAAAATTCCTATTTAGGGATAACTTCATTTGTTCCTGACTCCGGCGTTCATGTTAAAACTATTTTGATGATAAAAATTAATTGAATGGTGATTTGGATAACGAATTAGAGTTGGGAAAAAAGGCTCAATTCGCAGTGACATATAGCGATAGTAGCACAGGGCATTATTTCAAGCGCCATACTCAGCCTTAACTCAATCCAAAATACGGACGCATTCTTGTGCCCAGTGTGCTTCCCGCAAATGCAGCGATGAACCACAGCCACCCATGCAAGCTGGTCGATCCAATGCCGCTGAAGTAGGCGCCAATATTGCAGCCGAACGCAATTCTTGCGCCGTAACCCAGTAATAGACCGCCGATCACTGCGGCGACTACTGAACGTAAAGGTAATTTTAGCGAGGGTGTAAACTTACCCGCCAGTCCGGCCGCGAGCAGTGCGCCTAACATAATGCCAATATTCATTACCGAGGTGATGTCGATAAAAATGCTTTGATCCAATGTGCTGCTTAAGCCGGGTCTCTGCCAATAAGCCCACGAAGTCACGTCGATGCCCATGATTACCGCAAGCTTGCCTCCCCACAAGGCAAAGGCCGAAGTAACTCCCCACGGACGGCCAGCCAGAAGCAGGGTGGCGATATTCACTGCGGCGAGCGCGAGCGCGCCTGCAATTAATGGCCAGGGACCGCGTAAAAAAGTGTAGGGGCTATTATTTTTTGGATCATCCAACAAGCTTCCGTGTCGATGTTTTTCATACCTGGCTGCAGCCACCCAAACCAGGGTAAACAACAGCAGGCTAATACCAATGCCGCCGATGACGCCAAAATTTTCTGCCAATGAAAAGGGAGCAAAACCCGGGACGCCTTGCCATAGAGACCACTGCCAGGTTCCCAGTAAAGACCCCGCCACGAAAGCGGCCAATGTGATCAGCATACGAACATTGCCAGCGCCGGCAGTGAACAGAGTGCCTGAGGCGCAGCCACCGCCAAGTTGCATACCAATGCCGAACATGAAAGCACCACAGACTACGGCGACGTTTAAGGGGGCAACGCTGCCACGCAAATTAATACCAGCAAACTCTCCCTGAGCGATAAGCGGTGTAAAAACCAAAACCGTCACCGCCAGCATTACCATCTGGGCGCGAAGGCCTGCTCCCCGACCTGTATTAACCACATCACGCCAGGCTGCAGTGAACCCAAAGGCGGCATGGTACAGAATGACGCCGGCTGCAAGCCCTACTAAGAACAAGGCGCTCTGTCGCCAACCGTAAGTGCTGATAAGGTAGAGGAAGAGAAGGCTACTCAACACCAGGCTAATGCCGGTGGTACGACGATTCCGGGTGAGAACGGCGAAAGCGGATTCCGCTGAAGTATCCATAGTCTCAGTGTTCAATTGATTTCTCCTGGCCCGGCAATTAAGCCCAAGCTTTTCAGTTTAAGGTATTTGCAGTTTTACAGCATCAAGCTTCTTTTTTAGTTCTGGCACCTCTATTCCTGATTCAAATACGACGGTCGAATCGTCCCCCACATTGTCTTGAACAAAAGCCGATTTACTGGTCACAAGAAGCAGTAATACTACGGCTATGCGGGCATAGTCTCCTATACGTCTTGGAAATTGGAAAGCCATTAGGTAAAACTCTCTATTCAGGCGCTTGATTACTGAGTCAGTATCATGGGACCGGAACGCTCGAAATTGCAATTGCTTTCTACATCTGCGGTTTTCATGCAGGCTTTTGAGAATAGCAGTATAGAAGAAGCGGCTTGCAACATTTGTTACAAATTGTGGAAGGATGCCGTGCTAGAAATCAATTATCACTGAGTTTCAGAGCAATACTCAGTTTTAGTTCGCGCACTGGTGCAGGAATTACCCTGAACAATAGCCAATTTTATCTATTTCGCCAATTAGTAGTAAACTCACCGCTCTGAATCTTCAATCTGCGGCTAATAATCGGAGTCAAGCAATGGGAAAAATACTAATAACGGCCCTCATTTTCAGCATTTCCTCAATCGGTGTTGCTCAAACCGCGCCACCCGCGACACCGCCCGTGGCAACGGATATAACGGCTGAGGAAATCCAGTCTTTTATTGATGATTTACCCCGTGACCGCGTAAGCGATAAGGCCATTCGCGTGGTCGAAACAACTGGAGATATTCAGATTGGCGTGTTTGGAGTCTATCGACCTGATGGTGTGACAGGTGATGTGAATGTGCATCTGGTTGATACCACGGAAATTTATTACATGCTTAAGGGTTCGGCGACGTTGGTTACTGGAGGAACTTTGGTAGAACCTTATCCGGCGCCTGGCTCGAATAACTGGGTGCGTGCCAAGGCAATAGAAGACGGTGTGACGCGTCGGGTCGTGCCAGGCGACGTGATTATTATCCCGGGTCACACCCCTCATTGGTGGAGTGAATTGGAAGGTGAAATTGAATACCTTATTTTTCGACCAGATCCCGGTAAGCGTCTGCAATTGAAATAGTGTAGTAGCCTGGGATCAAGCTATCTGGGGCTAAGCTAGGAAGCGCGTATGCCTTTATCAACATATTGTTTGATAGCCTCGAGTCCTTCGCTACCAATAGTTGTGAACTCCATGCTGCTTTGATAGCTGCCACCCACTTTTTTTGTATTAATAATGCGAGCATATACATCTGTAGTTCGGTGGCTAAAAAAATCTAAAGAGAGCGCCATTTTAATCTCGGATGAAGGGCTAAGCTTGGCATTGGTTTTAATGAGTAAACCACGATAGCTTAAGTCGATGGCTTCGCCATTAAACTTTTCATTCAATACGATTTTCCCCGCCAAATTTTGAAAAACAACTGACATACTTACTCTTACTCGTGGGCTCTTACGTCCTTCACGTCTGGGAACTTCCATGCGAAGTGGTTTTTTTGTGGAAAATATCTCGTAAAGGTTAACAGCGTCACGGGCGCCTTTTATCTCCACTTTATTTGCTGGTCCGACTTCAACAATTTTTTTGCATAATTTATAGGTGTTTTCGCTTATGAGTATTTGGCCACGAAGGCAATGTGCTTCTATCCGAGAGGTGAGATTGACCACATCTCCAATAATCGTGTATTCATGATAGTGTGAGGAACCGAGATCACCTACCACCACCGAGCCGGAATTAATGCCAATGCCCATATAGAGTTCTGGCATCTGCAGAGATTGATTGCTTATATTGAGATCGGTCATGGCTTTTTGCATTTCTATGGCACAGGCAATCGCATTTTCTACATCGCTGGGGTTTTCCTCAGGAATGCCAAACACGACCAAAATTGAATCACCCATTAATTTATCGATGCGACCGCCATAGGCCGTGATTATCTTGCCCATACAATCAAAATAACGATTGAGCATTTGCACCACATCGGTAGCTGGATAATTTTCCGCTATATCTGAAAATCCTCGAATGTCAGACAACAGGATCGTGGTGTTTTTGGTGAGCACTCCTTCTTCAGGGAATCCACCGTCAACCAATACTTTGGATAGATGGGTCAAAACAGCAGAATCGTTCTCTGAAGAACTATTCAGCAAGCCATCACTGCGCAGGGATTGCAGAATTTGTTCAGCTATTTCAGCGGCATTATGCTTTTGTCTATGCATCGAGTGATCAGCTATTTCCTGCGTGAACCGTAAGCAAGCCTTGTGAATTTGAACAATGATGTGGAAAGTATTATACAGGCTGTTCCTGTAATAGCCATCCCGCCCTTTTCCCAATAATAGAGCAAGAGAGCGGGCAGCAGAAACAATCTCCTAGCGTGGAATATAGGGCCTGTCGAGGATTAAAGCCGGGTCAGCGCCAGCCTTTGGTGTCAGCTTTTGAGGGCGTCCGGCCTGATTGTCGGTGCCATACAAATTGCCATCAAGATCTACTGATAAGGAGTGCATCTCGATCCAGCGATCGGGGCCTTCCACCGGCAGATTCCAGCTGTATTTACGGCTGCCATCCAGGTTGAACTGGACAATTTTGGGGGGATTCAGGTCGGTAACCCAGGCGCTGTCCTCACTCACCAAAATATCCAGAGGCATACCCAAGCCGCCCCAGGTAGCTTCATACTCATAGTTGGGGTAATTACTTGAGTCGCGGCTTGCGGTTTGTTTGAAGGTTTGAATTCTAAGAAGATCTCGATCCAGAACGTAGAGACTCTCATTCGGGCCGATAGCCATGGAGTGGACGCTGGCAAATTGGCCGGGGCCGTCGCCAGTCTCTCCAAATTCAGCAAGATAAGCGCCATCGGCGGCGCGAATAACGATGCGATTATTGCCACCCAATCCGTCTGCGACCAATATCTTGCCATCGGGTAAGAAGGCAACATCCTGCGGCGCGTTGTAGTGAGTTTCATCTTTGCCGGCGATATTTTTTTCGCCCAGAGTCATTAATAATTGCGCGCCGTCGTTGGAGAATACATAGATGATATTGCCGGTTTCATCTACCAGCCAGAGTCGGCGCTCCGGATCATAGGGGCTCATGCGGAGTTTGTGTGGTCCGGGCCCGTCGGTACCCACGAAAAGATGATCCCACTGATCCCAGACCTCGAGTAAATTACCTTCACTATCAATTATATAAATGCAGTTTTGCCACACTCGGCCGCGTCCGCGCAGAACGTTCCAGCCGAGTGATCCCGCGAAACTCGTGTATTCCGGAGGAATCGGATCCGGTAGTTGAGTTTCACCGCGTTGCAAGACAAATATCCTGTCCTTTGATTCCACCAGAACGCTCGAGTTTCCGCCCCAGGTCTTGCCGGCTTCGGCGAAGGGTTGCATCCAGGTTTCGGTATTGAAGTCATAGGGGCTAGGGCCGACAGGGCCAGGATCCTGGGCTGCAACAGGGATCGCAAGTAAACTTCCCAACAAAAGGCCAATAGCAATTCTTCGGTATCCCATGCTTTTTCTGTCTCCCTTGTATTTTTTCAGAATATAATGATGCTTCTTTACTGGGTTTAAATCTATCATTGGCAATTGACCAATTGAAAGGCTTATTTTTTTAATGGTAACAGCTGATCTCGTATTAACAGGATTACGGTAGGGGCATTTCCTCGCTGTCTTGCGCGCGAGCCGGCTGAAAGGCGGGCGCGGAAGCAGCGCTGCGAATTTGCTCCAGCCAGAATACGCCATCATAGGGTGCGCTATTACCACGCGTACCAAAGAAATCCATATCACCATCGTGGTCGACATCACGCGCAATAAATTTATCGAACATGCCGCGCTTGCGTCGAGAGATATCATGCCGGGTCCATGCTGTTTTAGCATCGCCCGGGTTTTTAAACCAGCCGATGCGCCCCAGAGCATCGTTAATATCGACCTCACCATCTCCCGTGCGTGGTCCTCTGCTATAGCTGCCAGCCATGACGTCGATAAAACCATCGCCATCGATGTCGGCAATCTCCATGCCGGTCATACTGTCCGGAGCAAATGAGCCAATAAAATGCGCGTTCCAGGTATCATCGATGTCGGCTGGCTGTTCCAGCCACGACAAGCCCCGAGGGGTAGCACCGATTATGTCGAGGCGACCATCACCGCTGAGATCTGTGTACTCAAGGTTAAAGCCTGCGGCGGCGGATCCATTTATGCCAATAGCGTGTTCGCGAAACTGCAAGGAACCGCGCTCGCTGATGTTTTCGAAGAAAACCAAACGATTCTCACCGCGAGTACCCACGATAATATCCAGATCGCCATCAGCATCGAGATCAATCGGTTCGGCATTTTGCGGAACGCTGTAGCGACCAAGGGTGATTTCTCGCCAATTGTCGCCGTTAAGTGGATCGCCGTTGAAAGTAAATATTGAGACGGGCGTTGAACGGGAAAAATCATCTGGCCCGGGTCGTTGAGCCCCCTTATTCGCGGCACTTACTTCCGGTTTTCCGTCACCATCGAAGTCTGCTATGAATACGCGAATATAGGATCCCTGATCTCTTGTCATGGGCAAGATTAAACGCGGCCAGGGTTCTGTTCGGCTGCGTTGACCTGGATTTTGCAAATAGATCAGATGTGATAATTCGGCGGCTACCAGGACATCCAGAAAGCCATCGCCATTAACGTCGGCTATTGCGGCATCTTCCGGCGCCGGGGCGTCGGTGCCCTGTGCTAGAGTGATATTCGACCAGCTATCAGGGTCAGCGGAACCGAAGGCGATACGGACATAGCCTTCGGCAATCGGCACATAGTCAGGATCGAAACTACTGGAATCATATTCGCTGTCAGACTCGTGAACCGAAACTATATCTTCGAAGCCGTCCTTATCTATGTCTCCGACTACCAGTCCGTCACTACCGCTGAGATTAAAGCCGGCTGTTGTCGGGTCATCGATAATGTGTTCTTTCCAGCTAATAGTTGAGCCATCGCCCGATTGAGCCTGACTTGGGGTCTGCCCGACGAGTAGTTGGGCAGAAAGGGAATTGCTTGCACAGAGCAATATCGAAGTGATTAAGAAACTAACAAGTGATCCAGCTATTTTCATTAATGTTCTACCGGGACTTTGAAGCCGAAATGGTAGCAGGCATTCCCGCTCAGCTGAAGCAATCTACTCACTGAATTTCCGTGCCGGAGGGATTTACGCAGTCAAATGAAGCGCGGCGGCGGTAAAACGTCGACATAGCTTGTGACAGGGGTTAGCATTCGTGAAAATTCAGGAGCTCCCCCATGAAATACCTTGCCATTGCTTTGTTCTGCTTGTTGTCGACGGCTTCGAGTGCACAATCAAATTTACCATCGATTAGTGATCTCGATTCAGCCTGGAATACCATCCCAACCGATGGAGTCTGCTCGGCAGGAATGCCTTATCAATTTCATGCAAAGCCCTCGAGCGCCAGCAATAATCTGCTGATTTTTTTCAACGGCGGCGGTGCTTGCTGGTTTGGTCAGGCCTGTGATCTAGGCAGTCAGCCAAATATTCACACGCCGTTTGCGGATATGGATCAGAATAATCCCGCGCTATCAAAAGGCATTTTCGATTTTGAAAATAGCGAGAACCCCTTTGCTGGTTATGACATGGTGTTCATCCCTTACTGTACCGGTGATGTGCATATTGGAGCGGGGGAACACACCTATACCTACGAAAATGCGGAGGGAAAGGAAGTACACTATACCGCGCATCACACAGGTTATGAAAATACCCAGACGATTCTTAACTGGATCTATGAAAATTTCCCTGCCCCGGACAAAGTGATTATTGCTGGTAGCAGTGCGGGTGCGATAGGTTCATCTTTTTATTCAGGGCTGGTCGCGGAGCATTATTCGACTGCGCCAGTGGTGTTGCTGGCCGATGCGGGAGGAGCGTATAGAACATCCCGTTTGCCAGTTCTTCAGCACGCCTGGGATACAGCTTCGATATTACCTGACTGGGATGAGTATGCGGGTGAAACCAATGACACGATTACATTTGAGGACTTTTATATCGCCAGCGCTAAACACAATTCCAATTTAACACTCGCTCAATATAATGCGGCTGAAGATGAAACCCAGATTATGTTCACGCAGATCATTGGGGATCCACCGGGAAGTTTTAGTCTGCCACAGCGTATTCTTACCAACTATCAGGAAATCGAGAGTGCAGTTGATGAATTCTACAGCTACACAGCGGGTGGTCGAGTACATATGATTCTTCAGGATGACATTTTTTATCGTTACGAGGTCGAAGGTGTACGCTTCGTGGATTGGGTGAATGACCTGATTAATGCTAAACAAGTGCGAGATATCAGTTGTGTAAGTGAAGCGGCGGGCTGTGATGTGGCGCCGGGTACTGATTAAAATCAGAAGGCCAGTTTTTTAGTGCGACGGATCGATACGATAGAACAAGCTTACTAAGCTGAAAATAATGTGGTTTGAGTCTGAGATGTCTCCTCTGTTGCGACGTCTCTTGGATGAAATTTCCCCGAGGCCTGCCCTCCATCCTGTCTTACTTGCGTGCAGGCCACATAAAACCCTAATGAAATATATTGCGAACCATTGAAATTTTATGAGGATATCTGAGGCTTCAGTAATAGTGGCATTGATCATTTCAGTCAGCATAGGAATCGATGTTTCTCATGATGGCGAGTAATTCTTCAGGACTCATATAGGCGCCACGCCCCACTTCGGTAGTAGATGAAAGTTCCGCATTGGCATTGGATTTTGGATCAGGCGCAAAACGGCGCCTTACAAAAGTGGCATGATCATATCGCTGCCAGCCGAGCCCGTAGCTGATGAGTCGTCTGTCGGTAGCGCGCTCGAAGTCGATGCGGCAAGCATTAAGTTGGCACAGGGCATCGGCGATTATTCCCCAAAAGGATCGGTTAAGGTAGTAAACGGTATGTGCTAATTCATGACCTATAATTCCAATCTGAGCATTAAAGGGCTGATTTTTTAATAATAGCACATCTCTGGGACCTTCGAGATTGGAATCCATTATCACTTGATAGCTTCTGTTGCTTGCCGACCTTAACATGCTGGCCCAATGGGGACGAGAAGAAAGAGGTATACCAACATCATCAATAATAAATCGAATTTTAATATCTTTTAGTTCTGGGTAGTGGCTGAGTGCCAATAAGGTCTGTAACTCGAAATTGATCGGAAGTTCTTTATGCTGACCGAACTCGGCAAGTAATGCATCGAAGTGCAAGCGTTGTTCACTCTCTATATATTCTTTTACTACTACGACCTCTTGCTCAGCGTCAGCAGCAATTAGCGTGCTGCTCTCAAGAATGGCAATTATGACTAAAGCTGTTGCTGTAGGAAAATTCCTTAATAGAATATCAAGAAAGCTTTTCAGGGACCTGCAAAGTTTCATGTCGCTTACCTTATAGTCTTTTTAAAATTTGCTTGTGGTAGCTGTATTATTCTAATTGACATACGGGGTTTTACTTTTTTGCAATTATTAGTCTAAAAAATGTGCATTAGTTCAAACTTCAGACGATATTAACTGGAATAAGCTTGTTTTTGGAGTAATTTAACAAGCGCACACGATAGAGTAGACCGCCACTATGACCGTCAGCCTTGAAAGACGTAACCACCCTAGAATCGACCTGCAGGGCGAAGCCAACATCCTGCTGGCCGGTGTTGTCAGAAATGGGACCTTGATGAATTTGTCTCCTTCTGGATTACAGATAGAGTGTCGTCATCAATTGATCGAACAACTGAACCAGTTCAAATCGAATGCGGGGTTGTTTCCAGATTTTGAGCTCGAATTCACCCTGCCCTCATCGGACCAATCCGGCAAGAAGATCAAGTCCACCTGCAATGTCTCCTACTGCCGCCGCCAGCGTCAGGACAGTTATCATCTTGGGCTTAATTTCGTTTCGCTAGACGAGCGAGGTGAGATAGAGGTTGCCGAGTATCTGAATAAGCTAAACGAAGCCTAAGCGATTGCCACTTTTTCCCCCAGCCTGATGACGAAATCAGGTCCATGTTGATGGCCTTGTAGCGTTCATAATTGCTGTTCTGTAGCGGTAATCCCGGATTTCCATTCTCGGCATTATCTATTATGATAGCGGCATGAAATTAGTCGCCGCTTTGTTCCTGCTGTTTTTCCTCAATGTTTCCATTCATGCTGAAGAATTGTCTTTTGCTGAATGGGTAGAGCAACTTCGCGTGGAAGCGCGTTCCCTGGGTATTAGTGAATCCACTCTTGCTGCGCTCGATAGCTTGGAGGCGCCCCTGGAGCGAGTACTCGAACTCGACAGTAGTCAGCCTGAGTATGTACAAACATTTACTCGTTATTTGGGCTTGCGCGTCACAGATCGCCAAGTCAGTCGCGGTCAGGCGCTACTGGATGAGCATGCTGAGCTGCTTGAACAGGTACGCCAACGTTATGGAGTGCAGCCGCAATATTTAGCGGCATTTTGGGCGATTGAAAGCAATTTTGGCAGCACAACCGGGGGATTTTCCGTGCTGCAAGCATTGGCTACCCTGGCCTTTGATCCACGTAGAGCCGAGTTTTTTCGTCGTGAAATGCTAATCGCATTACAGATTATTGATGACGGTCATATTTCCGCGGATGGTATGAGTGGTTCATGGGCAGGCGCCATGGGGCAGTTGCAATTCATGCCATCTGTGTTCGCCCTGCATGGCGTTGATGGCGATGGTGATGGAAAAATAGACATCTGGAACAGCCTGCCTGATATTTTTTACTCGGCGGCCAATTTCTTGTCCAAATCCGGTTGGAAAGGCGATGAGCGCTGGGGCAGGGAAGTAGTATTGCCATCTAACTTTGACTTTGCTCTGGCAGGAACCAATACTCGAAAGCCGCTTCAGGCATGGAGTGAACTGGGGATCCGTCAGGTATCTGGAGCGCCAATACCGATCGCCGATATGCAGGCCTCGATTGTGATTCCCGTCGGAGCAGAGGGTCCTGCCTTTCTGGTTTACGATAATTTCCGCGTAACCCGGGTTTACAACCCCCCGATCTTTTATGCGCTCACGGTTGGACATTTAGCTGATCGCTTTACCGGCGGCGCTGCGATCCAGCACATGCCAGAAAATGAACAGGCTATGAGTATCGCTGACATACAGGAGTTGCAGGAACGTCTCAATTCCCTTGGCTTTGATTCTGGCGACCCCGATGGTCGAGTTGGCAGTAAAACGCGAAATGCGATTCGGGCTTATCAGCAGCAAAAGCAGTTGCCGATGGATGGCTACGCGTCGTTTGCCTTACTGGAAGGCTTGCGTAACTGAGGTCTGATCCTGATCAATTGATAGCAATTGAAGTCAGTCGATGACTGGTTTATCCTGCGCCCCGTCGAAGCTCGCTAATTCAAGTTATTAATACTATTTCTGGTCGTTATGAATTCTGATCTTCAAAATCTGCACCTTCAGCGCTATCGCCGCATGGCGTGGATAACTATTGCCGCTGTTTATTTTCTGATTCTGGTAGGTGCCAGTGTGCGAGCCTCCGGTGCAGGCATGGGCTGTCCCGACTGGCCGACCTGTTTTGGTCAATGGATACCACCTACCAGCGAAGCCCAGTTGCCGGATAATTATCAAGAAATTTACGCGCAGCTTGGTTATGCAGATACGCGATTCAATGTGGTAAAAACCTGGACCGAATACACGAACCGTTTAGTGGGCGTCACTATAGGCTTGCTAATCTTCATTACAGCCCTTTTTTCCTGGTCTTGCCGCAAGCACGATAGTGCAATTTTCAAAGCGTCTGTAGCGGCCTTCTTTATGGTTGGTTTTCAGGGTTGGTTGGGAGCGCAGGTGGTCGGCTCCAATTTACAGCCGGGCTTGATTACACTGCATATGCTAGTGGCTCTGGCGCTGGTGGGGACTTTGTTGTTTGCGGTGGCGCAAGCGCGTCGGGGCATCATGGCATCACAGCCCGTAACGCGTATAGACCCCGGATTTCAGAAATGGCTGTATATAGTCTTGGGATTTACAATTCTGCAGGTAGCCATGGGGACTCAGGTACGGGAGATGACTGATTTTATCAGTCGGGCTCAGGGAGAAGAACTGCGCTCTAGCTGGATCGAGGCGATGCCCTGGTTTTTCTATGTGCACCGAAGTTTCTCGGCCGTGGTGCTGTTTTCTAATCTTTGGTTGGCCAGGCTGCTTGTTACTTCGCTGGGCTGGCAGCACACGCTTACCCGTTTGACACTGGCGATGATAGCGGTGATAGGCACAGCCGTCACCTCCGGTGCGACCCTGGGCCATCTCGGCATGCCGGCTCTGGTGCAGCCCACGCATTTGCTGGCAGCATCCTTGTTATTCGGCTTGCAATTCCTGATCTGGATGAGCTATCGCCATTCCCGCGATAGCTCAAAACTATCGTCTAATTTGCCAGCGAATCAGGACGCCGCTAAAAGTCGACTGCCCGCGGCTTAATTCCCTGCCCACCTTCCTTTCAGGGAGGGAGTTCGATCTTCACTATGGCACCCATAGACCTCTGCCTTTCCAGCCCCCATGGTGATTGCCGATTCGACTCTCCAGAGCTTCGCTGATTTGTGCCGCCAAGGGGATTTTCTACAGTTGCATCACTACAGTTGCATCACTACAGTTGCATCACTACAGTGTGCATCACTACAGGTGAACAGGATGAGGCTTAATAAACCGGTGAACAGCGCGGGTGATAGAGCTGATTTTTTCGGCATCATTGCTCACCACAAATATCGACAGATCAAGGACTTCTGGATAGCTATACTCTCCGTCTAACAGAGTATTCTACAAAATTTGGTGCTATTATTATGCACGACATTCTTAATTAATCATTTAGAGAACAATAAGTTAGAGGTATTTTATAAAATGTGCTCAGCAATTTTTCGATTCTTTGTATTCAGCTGGGTAATTTTGCCTGGTGTTCTAATGGCGCAAGCCAATAGCAGCGAGCGTGAAGATGAAGACTCGACTATTACCTACCCGGCAACATATTTCGAACAATTCTCTCCTGTTTCCGTGAATGACATGCTGAATCAGATTCCCGGAATCGAGCGTGTGTTGCAGGCAGATCCGGGTTCCCGTTCTCCTGGCAGAGATCAGAATACCCGAGGTTTAGGCGCTAACTCGCCTATTCTTATTGACGGTAAACGGCTGGCCGGTAAGGCTAACGAGGCCTCCAGTCAATTGGACAGAATTGCGGCCGAGGAGGTCGACTACATTGAAATCATCAGAGGGACTTCCAGCGACCTGGATGTGCAGAATGCAGGTCAAATGGTCAATATTGTGCTCAAACAGGCCCAGTCCAGATCCAGTCTTTCCTTCGAAGCCGGGGCACGGCATTTTAAGGATGGCAATGTTGATCCAGAGGGGTCGCTTTCACTGACTGGCCAACGTGGGAAACTGAACTATATGGTAAGCGCGAGTACTCGCAGCGGCTATCAGCTGGATGACAGTTTTGAGCTGAGCCTTCATCCGGGTCTAAACTTCAATGAAATCGTAGAATTTGAACGAGAACGTGATCAAACCAACAGCAGTATCAATTCAAATCTAAGTTACGACTTCAGTCAGCGTGATCGATTTGCGCTGAATGCCCTGTATGCAGAAAGCGATCCTCCCAGCGTATTATTACGCCGTATAACTGATTTTAACTCCTTGGCACCAAGTATCAGGTATGAGCGAGAGATAGTTCCATCAACCTCTGCTAACTGGGAATTAGGCGGCGACTATCAACATAGCTTCGATGGTGGTTCCAAATACAAATTCTTGTTTATTGTTAATGAGCGGGAAACCGATACTACGCGCGAGCGTTTTGCATTTACCCATTTGGGCGATGCAGAAAATAAAAACTTGTTCCTGAATAATAGTAGTCGTTACCAGGAAAAAATTATAAGAACTTCGTACACGTTCAACCTGGCTCAAGAACAAGGCGTCGAAGTTGGTATAGAGGCTGCGCAAACCACACAGGATTCAGCTCTTAGATTAGGTTTGTCCTTGCCGGGTACGACGTCGCCGGATGTGGGAGGGCTGCGACCAGTAGCCGTCCCCAATGCGTTTTCCACTGTTGAAGAACTCCGCTACGAGGGATTTGTAGTGCATAACTGGCGGTTAAACTCGCGTATGTCATTGGAGAGTTCGCTGGTTGCCGAGTTTTCGGAAATAGAGCAAACCGGCGACATAAACAACAAGCGTGATTTCAACTTTCTCAAACCCAAGTTCGACTTTCGCTTCGATATTAGTAACACATTCCAGATGAGTCTCTCGGCGGAGAAAACCGTCTCCCAATTGAGCTTTGCCGATTTCTCTGCGGCCACTAATAACAACGATGAGGACCAGGATACGATTGCTGGTAATCCCGAGATCGAGCAAGAGCAGTGGTGGCGCTATACCATGAATCTGGATTACCGCCTGCCTAACGATGCGGGCGTGCTGAGCTCCAGAGTTTTTTACTGGGATGTGGAGGGGGCTATTGGGCGCATCGACATTTCCCGATCTGCCACCGAATTGGCCTCAACCAATGGCAACGTGGGTAATGGATTTGTGCTTGGCCTCAGTCTGGATGCCAGCATTCGTCTCGGTATGATTGGCCTGCCACAGGCCCTGTTAACTGCCGGATTGCTGGTGCGAGATACGGCGATTGATGATCCACTCATTGCGATGGAGCGCAAGGTGGTACCCAATGATCGTGGCAATGTTCGATTAGGCTTTCGCCATGATATGCCTGGCCAAGGGCTTAACTATGGATTTAGCTATAACGATGGCATCGATGGTAATCGCCCGCTGTACGATATCGACAATGTATTGTTTATCGGCTCTAGCAGTGACTTTACCGTTTTTGTTGAGAAATCCGGTTTTGCCGGATTTACCTATCGGTTCGAAGCGGTTAATGTTCTCGATCATGAGAGCAAGCGTGAACGTCGACGCTATGATGGTTATTTAAGAGATGGCGTGCTTAGTGAGATAGAAAGATTCAGTACAACTAGCGGTGTTAAACTGGTGTTGAAAATTCGTGGCACTTTTTAGAAGAGTGAAGTGATCTGAACAAAGTTTTCGATAGGCAAAAAGTGAATAGTGGTCACTGAGTAACAAGAAATTCGACAGAGTTGTTTTTGGCGCTAGAAAGTAAATGTGGTTCCCGCATAAAAGTACTCGGTATTTTTATCACTCAAATTCTTTGCCTGTAAGAATATGGCGCCGGTCTCTACCCGCAAGTTCCCGGGCAGAACATCCCAACGCACTCGCAATTCAAGGTGTTGCCCAAGGTAGCTGTCACTATCACCACTAGTGTCCCGCAATCCGGTTCGACCCCAGCTGTCTTTTTCTTCGGCCAACCAAAAATGGCGATAGGATGCCATCAGGTTAATATTTTTCCAAGGAGTCATCTCGGCTCGCAAGCCAGGTGTTGCCAGATTACTACGACTGAAAGGGTTATAAAGACCAACTACCCCAAATTCAAAAGTGGTAGGTCCAAACAACGAATCAAAGCGTTCGTTATTTCGATCGAGCGGATCAGAGTCGCCACTGGCATAGTCGAATTCCAGCATCACCCTCAGCCGTGAGGGTATGTCAAAACTGTAGCCCAGCATCAGATACTGAAAGAAAGCACGGTTGTCGAGGTCCGTGGTATTGCTCGGACTTGTGGAAGAGCGTCGTTCACCAGTTTGAACAACGGTTTCCACTTCGAAATCGTAGGCGTTGGCCGATGGTGCTGAGCGTAATCTGAACCCGGCGGTATTTAATTGACGATTTCGGGTATTTACTTCGGCCGTGTCTTTTTCACGCAGCGCGTAGAAATATAACTCAGTTGAAAAACGCGAAGACAAATTCGGCAGAGACGCGTGAATACCGTAAAATCGCTGCGCGCTGTTGGAATCATCGAGCTCATTCTCGTTGTCCAGTAAGCTGAGCTTATCCGTAGGTAAGCGGTTGACTACCTGTGACGCCATAAAACGAATTTCACTGTCATTGCTGCCCTGGTGGTGAACTACGACCCCATCAAAAGAATTTATCGTGTTACGAAACCGGTTGCGTGCCATTAAACGTCGGCTTCCCCAGTCTTCTGAGAAGCGCCCGATTCTTACCGCCGTATTATTCGCTGCGCCGAAGGTATGACCGATATTGGCTTGCAGAATATCCAATGAATCAACCGTGGAATTACCTAACACACTATCGCTGTCCGCGAGTTCCTGGCGCGCATCAATAAATTCAAGTTGGGAGCTAAACCCGCCTTTGCGATACTGCGCATTGAGTATTGTTCTGATCGCGAGTACCTGGTCATTGGGGCTGGTGCCGGGTTGAACATTATCGACTATGTTTTCGAATCGTAAGCGTTGACTGCCAGATAGACTCAGCCCGTCGCTTAGTCCGAGAGCTTCATTCAAGCGCCACGGAGCATCCGCCGCGAGTGATATTGACGACAGGCTGATCATAGCAAGGCTGGCGATGAATATTGTAAGCGGAGCGAGTTGGGATTTATTGGGCATTTTACGGCTCGTTTGGTTATTTGTGGCGAATAATACTCGATTCTGCAGATTAATTCACTAGTGAGAAATTGCTCCAGGAGGGCTGATATGTTCGCACCGCCTGGCTTGGCCCCGCGTAAGGATTCAGAGTAAGACTGTGACAACTTCAAATTTCTCGGCTTAAAACTTGACTGATCAGAGAAGGGTCGGTAGAAGGGGCGGCTGGATCACTCTATAGACACAATCAAGATGAAAAGTTTGACCTGTAAGCGTGCGTTACTGTTGGCCATAGGCGGCCTGATATTTGCCAATAGCACTCTGGCTCAAGTCTCAAACTCAGCCTCCAATGGGTTGGCATTAAACCAGGGGAATGGCGCCGCGATGCAATTGCCGCATTTTACCCTTGAGGAAGCCGCTATCGTGATAGACGGACTTGTAGATGAGGCGGTCTGGTCTCGCATCAAGCGCATTGATGACATGCGGGTTATTGTTCCGGACACACTCGAGGCGGTGCCCTATGACACCGACGTTAAAATTTTCTATACCGATCGCGGCCTTTATCTCGGCTTTGATATGCAACAGCCCGTCGATACATTGGTGCAGCGAATTAGCACGCGCGACAACCTCGCTCTCAGCAGGGATAGAGTAGGTGTGACACTGGACATGTCTGGCGAAGGTTTGTTCGGTTACTGGATGATGTTGGCCCTAGGGGATAATCAGATCGATGGCACTATATTGCCTGAGCGGCAATACAACAGTGACTGGGATGGAGCCTGGTATGGCGCCACCAGCACCACAGACAAGGGCTGGTCGGCCGAGTTCTTTTTACCCTGGGGTCAGATGGCAATGCCTCGAGAAGATGAAGCTCGCCAGATCGGTATTTATGTTGAACGCGGTGTCGCCCATCTCGATCAAGCCTGGGCCTGGCCTGCTATTCCGCGCTCGGATCCCCTGTTCATGGGTAATCTACCCTCGTTTGGCCTGGAGGGCGTGAGTCCGCGCCAGCAATGGAGTTTCTTCCCCTATGCGGCCACCACCTTCGATGCTATTGACGACAAGCTGGACTCCGAGGCTGGCTTCGACGTGTTCTGGAGACCCTCCACTAATTTTCAATTAACCGGCGCTGTGAATCCGGATTTTGGCTCGGCGGAATCGGACAATGTGGTAGTAAACCTCACGGCCAATGAAACCTTTTATCCCGAAAAACGCCTGTTCTTTCAGGAAGGGCAGGAAGTTTTTAACACGACGCCTCGGTCGACAGGCAGGAATGGCAAACGATTTTCAATTGTGAATACACGTCGCATAGGTGCGCGACCAAGGTCGCCGAACTTAGCCGATGGCGTTCGTCTGCCTACTCGTGAACGTATTCGACCGGCAGATCTCGATGCCGCGATAAAGTTGACTGGTCAGCTAGGATCAATGCGCTATGGCTTGCTGTCTGCCACGGAGGACGAAAGCGAGTTCCGGGTGGGTGACGCCAGGTATTCGCAAGCGGGCAGGGACTTTACGGCATTTCGTATGCTCTACGAAGACAGTGGCGGAAATGCGGCCTACCGCGGGCTAGGTTATATAGGTTCCATAGTTCAACATCCCGATTCCGATGCGGAAGTTCATGCGGTGGACTTTCACTATCTTACCGCGAGTGGACAATGGAATGTTGATGGCCAATTCGCCGCTTCAGATTCCGATGATCATGGCTCCGGCCAGGGCGGTTTCGCGGATATTGTTTACTCGCCGCGACAGGGTATCAAGCATGAGTTTCAGCTCACCTTTCTGGATGACAAGCTGGATATCAATGATTTTGGTTTTCAGGAAAGAAATGATTCCCGTGAATTGTGGTATCGATTTGAATGGATTAAATCTGATTTAAAATTGGTACGGGATGTTCGCTTGAGCCCATTTTTAAGGTATGAAGAAAATGCGGCCGGTGATCGCACTAATAATGCCTTTCCTGTGGTTAATATGTTAGCTACTTTGAATAATCTTGATCGCGTCAGCGTTGGCGTATTGCATTTTCCAGAGCGCTACGATGATCAGAATAGCTTTGGTCATGGCACATTTAAGATCGCCGCACGGACGAACCTCAGTTTAGGTTACACAAGCAACACGGCTCGAGCAGTTAGTTACAATCTAGGAGTTGCCGCTAATGGAGAGTTCGCGGGTGGTTCCAATTATCAATACAGAGCTGGCGTAACCTGGCGACCTGAAGACAATATTAATCTGTCGAGCACAGTTACCTACAATGATAGAAATGGTTGGCTGCTGCACCAGGAAGAACAAAATTTCACTGCATTTAACGCCGATCAATGGCGGGGTGAATTGAATCTCGACTATTTTCTAACGGCCAAACAACAGTTTCGGATGGCACTGCAATGGGTCGGAATTCGGGCGATAGAAGATCAATTTTATTACCTGCCGGCCGACGCGCTTACTCGCAACCGGGATCTGAACAAGGTCTCCAAGCCTGCTGGCCCCCGCGATGATTTCGCTCTCTCCCAACTTAACTTCCAGCTGCGTTATCGTTGGCAGATTGCTCCCCTGTCCGATCTGTTTGTGGTGTATACCAAGGGAGATAGCCATCGCAGCTTCCTGCAGGACTTCGACGAATTGTTTCAGAACTCCTGGGATAAGCCTCTAGGTGATAATCTGGTTATCAAGCTTCGCTACCGATTAGGTTCCTGATCGGTAACGGCTCTCACTCTCTCACTCTCTCACTCTCTCACTCTCTCACTC
>JABMOK010000088.1 GCA_013204155.1 Pseudohongiella sp.
TCGTAGGTTCAAATCCTGCCCCCGCTACCAATTTTAAGAACTGTGTAGTAGTAGGCCGCCCGACGATCGGGCTCGATTCTCAAGACGGCGCAGCCGCTGAAGGTCGTAGGTTCAAATAGTAACCCTCGAATCTTTCAAGCGATGTAAACGATGAGATGAAAATGTGATCTGTATCTAGATCCGATCCCACCGCTACCAATTTGAAGTACAGTGTAGTAGTAGGCCGCCCGACCATCGGGCTCGACTCTCTACCCAGGCGGCATAGCCGGGAAGCTCGCAGGCTTTAAGCCCGGTCTTCGCTACCTGACACGAAGCTTTGCGCTGACTCAAATTGAGTTTGCGACAAAGAGATTAGAGTGGGCCTATGGCCCATTTTTTGTATCTAGGGCTTTTGCCCCGGATGAAGCGAGACGGATGTAGCGAATAGATGCGCTACACAGTGAGTACTGTGAAAAGTAGCGTAGCGCTAATATCAGAATTGATTGGACCTACTGTAGCTGCCTTAGGGCTTGAGCTATGGGGGGTTGATCTAAGTCAACAGGGAAGATTTTCTCTGCTGAGAATTTATATCGAACGTGAAGAAGGTGTCGCGATCGAAGATTGCGAAAAGCTTAGTCGGCAAGTGAGTGCATTGTTGGATGTTGAAGATCCAATAGCCGGGGAATATTCCCTGGAAGTGTCTTCGCCTGGCCTCGACAGGCCGCTGTTTTCTGCCGAACAGTATGCACGATTTGTAGGCAGTGAAGTGAATTTGCGTTTGCGAAACCCATTACAGGGCAGGCGCAAATTTAAAGGGACTATCGTTAAAGTTACAGGTGACAATATTGGCTTGCTTGTGGAAGGCGTTGAGATTGACTTAGCGCACTCCGATATAGAGAAAGCGAATATTATTTACTAGATTATTATTACTCCATGCTCTGGAAGTGAATCCAGAACTACGCTTTGAGTAAGGTGACACAGTTATGATGAGTAAAGAAATATTAATGGTTGCTGATGCCGTCTCTAACGAGAAGGGCGTTTCGCCTGAAGTGATTTTTGAGGCGATTGAGTCAGCGCTGGCGACAGCGACTAAAAAGCTCAATGATCGGGACGAGATCGATTGCCGTGTTGCGGTAGATCGCGAAACGGGTAATTACCAGACCTTCAGGGTTTGGACAGTTGTTGACGATGAAGATTACCTTGATGAGGCTGCGCAGTTAACAATTAGTCAGGCCGCTGAAAAAGATAAGTCACTGGTAGTTGGTGATGTCTGGGAAGAGAAGATCGAGAACCTCGAATTTGGTCGTATCGCCGCACAAACAGCCAAACAGGTTATCGTGCAAAAAGTTCGAGAAGCGGAACGTGAAATCGTCATAGACGATTACAAAGATCGAATCGGTGAGCTTGTTGCTGGCACGGTTAAAAAAGTTACCCGTGACAACATCATCGTTGACTTGGGAAACAATGCTGAAGGGTTGCTTACTCGCGATCAGATGATCCCAAGAGAAACATTTCGCATGGGAGATCGGATGAGAGCGTTGCTGATTGATGTTAGATCTGAGCAACGAGGTCCACAGTTATTCTTAAGCAGAACTTCGCCAGACATGCTTATTGAGCTATTCAAGATCGAGGTTCCTGAAATCTCGGAAGAAATAATCGAGATTAAGGCCGCCGCCAGAGATCCTGGTTCACGAGCCAAGATTGTTGTAAGTACAAATGATGGTCGTATCGATCCTGTTGGTGCCTGCGTCGGGATGCGGGGGTCGAGAGTGCAGGTGGTCTCAAACGAACTTGCCAATGAGCGCATAGACATCATCCTTTGGGATGATAATCCTGCTCAGTTGGTGATCAATTCGATGGCGCCAGCGGACGTTGCATCTATCATCGTGGATGAGGACAGCAACACTATGGATATAGCCGTTGAAGAAGATAATCTGGCTCAGGCCATTGGAAGAAACGGGCAAAATGTCCGTCTATCCAGCGAACTTACTGGCTGGACTATTAATGTGATGAGCGTGGAAGATGCCGCAGAAAAGCAGCAGCAGGAGGCGACCAGCTTCATAGACATGTTTGTTGAGAAACTTTCTGTAGACGAAGACGTCGCCGAAGTACTGGTTCAGGAAGGGTTTACCTCCCTGGAGGAAATCGCCTATGTGCCGCTTGACGAACTATTAGCGGTTGAAGGTTTTGATGAAGACATTGCAGACGAGCTCAGGAATCGAGCGAAGGATGCATTGTTAATACAAGCGATCGCATCTGAGGAGAATTTGTCATCAGCAAACATCGCGGATGATTTATTAAACATGGATGGCATGGATGGAAAGCTGGCTTTGGATTTAGCCAAGATCGGAATTCTGAATATGGAAGATTTGGCTGAACAGTCTATCGACGAATTGATGGATGTTGAAAACATGGATGAAGAACGCGCAGGTAAGCTGATAATGACCGCGCGCGCTCCATGGTTTGAGTAAAGTAGCAAAAAGCATTGGTGAATGGGAGTAGTTGAATGGCAGATGCAACAATAAGTGAGCTCGCCGGGGTAGTCGGAGTCTCGGTAGACAAGTTGCTGTCTCAAGTAAAAGAGGCAGGCTTGCCTCATACCAAGGCTGCTCAATCAATATCGAATGATGATAAGAACACCTTATTGCAATTTCTTCGTCGCGGTCATGGTGATTCCGCAGCGAGTGTCACTGCGCCTAAGAAAATTACTCTAAAGCGTAAAACTATAGGCACTCTAAAATCTGCCTCGACCCATGGTCGCGGAAAAACTGTCAATGTTGAAGTCAGAAAGAAGCGCACCTATGTTAAGCGTACCGCCGTGCCTGGGGATGCTCCCGAGAGCGAGGCTGGAGTAGCAACGGAAGCAGAAGAGCTCGAGAATGTAGTGGAGTCGGCAGTCGATACTGCAGTTGAAGCAACTGCGGTTGGTTCTCCCGATTCGGTCGAAGCGGGCGCAACAGAATCTACAAAATCGGATGAAACTGTAGCCGATAAGGCGCCGGAAAAAGTAGCAGCAATAGTTCCGAATGTCCCTGCAGAAGAAGCTGCTGCAGCACGCGCAGACAAGCCGGGTGCCAAACGAAAAACACAGGGCAAGAAAGAAGTCGATGAAATAGAAGAAAAGAAGAAATCGACCCCGAAGAACAAAGGCTCCAAGCGACAGGCTAAAAACATTCATGTAAATGATGATTTTGTCCTTGAAGGTGGCGACGTAGATGAGGTGGGTCGCGGCCGCAGAGGCGGAAGCCGAAAGGGTAAGGCAAGACTTTCTGCTACACACCACGCATTCGAAAAGCCAAGTGAATTTATTGCTCGGGAAATTAATATTGCCGAGACTAACACTGTCTCGGATCTTGCACAGCAAATGTCAGTAAAATCAGCGACGATAATTAAAGCGCTGATTGGCATGGGAGTGATGGCTACAATTAATCAGGTAGTGGATCGGGACACGGCTACTCTTGTTATTGAAGAGATGGGTCACATCCCTAAATTTGTATCCGTAGATGCGATTGAAGAACAGCTTGCAGATTCTCTTACTGCCGAAATTGGCAAGGTTGAAGTGTCAAGAGCGCCAGTTGTTACAGTAATGGGTCATGTCGATCACGGCAAAACATCATTACTGGATTATATTAGAAAGTCTTCAGTCGCAGCGCATGAGGCTGGCGGAATTACTCAGCATATTGGCGCCTATCATGTGAAGACCGATCACGGCATGATCAGTTTCCTCGATACCCCAGGTCACGCTGCGTTTACGGCTATGCGGTCACGCGGGGCAAAAGCCACCGATGTAATTGTACTGGTTGTAGCGGCAGATGATGGTGTTAAACCACAGACAGAAGAAGCAGTCCAACATGCGAAGGCCGCCGGTGTGCCGCTGGTTGTAGCTATCAACAAAGTGGACAAAGAAGGCATAGATATTGATCGCGTGAAGAATGAGCTCTCGGCGATGGAAGTTATTCCAGAAGACTACGGCGGTGATACACAGTTTGTTCAGGTCTCGGCTCATACCGGGCAGGGCGTTGATAAACTACTTGAGGCGATTCTTTTGCAGGCAGAACTGCTGGAGCTTAAAGCCTTTACGGATGTGCCGGGTCAGGGAGTGGTCATCGAATCACGACTGGATAAGGGCCGTGGGCCAGTAGCATCGGTTCTGGTGCAAAATGGTACTTTGAAAACTGGTGACATAGTTTTAGCAGGTCATGAATTTGGCAAGGTCCGCGCGCTGGTTGACGAGAGAAGCAACGTGGTTAAGTCTGCCGGACCATCGATTCCTGTCGAAATTCTTGGGCTCAATGGTGTGCCGGAAGCGGGTGACGAGTTTGTAGTTGTCACAGATGAGAAAAAAGCCAGGGAAATTGCCGAATTCAGGCGCACTCGACATAAAGATTCGATGCACGCAAAACAGCAGTCCAATCTGGTTGAGACCATGTTTGATGGTATCGGCAAAGACAAAAAGAGTGTTTTCAGTATGATTTTGAAAACCGATGTGCGTGGTTCCCTGGAAGCTATTGTCGGCTCCCTGCGGAAGCTGAATACTGAGGAAGTTGAGGTAAATATTGTTGCCTCGGGTGTCGGGGGAATCTCAGAGACTGACGCGCATTTAGCGGCCACATCGAAGGCAATGATAGTTGGATTCAATGTTCGTGCAGATAAATCAGCGCGCGATATCGTTGAAAATGAAGGTTTGCAGTTACGTTACTACAATGTGATCTATGACGTGATCGATGATACAAAAGCAATTATGGGAGGCATGTTGTCTCCAGAAATTCGCGAAGAGATTGTCGGTGTTGCAGAAGTACGTGATGTATTTACCTCGCCAAAATTTGGCTTGATCGCGGGCAGCATGGTGATCGAAGGCGTAGTTTCTCGTAATCAACCCATTCGTGTCTTGCGAGACAATGTAGTGATCTATGAAGGCGAGCTGGAATCGCTTAGGCGATTTAAAGACGAAGCCAGTGAAGTGCGTAATGGCATGGAATGTGGCATTGGCGTTCGTAATTATAACGACGTTAAGGTTGGCGACAAAATTGAAGTATATAAAACTACTGAGATAGCCAGGACTCTTTGAGAATAGATAAGCAGGTAGGTAGCTAATCGTGTCAGAAATGTCTCCTAGAGTTCAACGGGTGGCCGACCAGATTCAACGAGAACTCGCCTCATTGATTCAATTGGAAGTGAATGACCCCAGAGTAGGTATGGTGTCTGTAACTGGAGTCACGGTCAGCAGAGATCTGGCCTATGCAAAAGTTTATGTCACTGTATTGAATACGCTGACTGAGGACGAAGCAGTTAACGAGTCGACTCTGTCAGAACCAGGTGTTCTGGATAAACTGGAAATCGAAGAAAACATTAAGGCCCTGAATAAGGCGGCTGGCTACTTACGTACTCTATTAGCTAAACGTTTAAGCCTTCGTTCGGTGCCAAAATTACAGTTTCATTACGACGGCAGTGTACAAAGAGGCCAGCAACTTTCCAGTTTGATCGATAGTGCTCTGGCAGCCGACCGAGATTTGCATTCCTGAGTCGGGTTTGCGTCAGTGAGTTGAGGAGCCAGTTTGGGAAAGCGTCGCAGCAAAGGCAGAAATATTAACGGCATAGTCGTCCTGGATAAAGCCAGGGGACTCAGCTCAAACGGTGTTTTACAAGAAGTTAAAAGACTTTACGATGCCAACAAGGCAGGACATACGGGCAGCCTGGATCCATTGGCTACCGGTGTTTTACCGCTTTGTTTTGGTGAGGCAACGAAGGTTTCGCAGTTTTTATTGAATTCGGACAAAAAGTACCGGGCACGAGTAAAGCTGGGAATCAGAACGGATAGTGGAGACAGCGAAGGGCTGATAATCGATAGTCGCAGTGACTTTGCAGTTACTCGAAAAGATGTCGAAAAAGCACTGCGCAATTTCGCGGGAGAGATTGATCAGATACCTCCAATGCACTCTGCTCTTAAGGTTAACGGTGTACCGCTTTACAAGTTAGCTCGAAAGGGTGAAACCATTGAGCGAGAGCCGCGAAGAATTACTATTTACAGCATTGAGCTGACAGAATTCGCGGCCGATGAACTGGAACTGGAAATCGCCTGTAGCAAGGGCACTTATATCCGCACTATTGCGGACGATTTGGGGCAGTTGTTGGGATGCGGCGCACATATTATTGCCCTGCGAAGAACACAGGCTGGCGTTTTTACTGAGCAAGATTGTGTGAGTGTTGAGACCCTCAGAGCCGAAAAAGAGGCCTCTGGTTTTGACCAGCTTGACCAGCATCTTATTCCGATGGATGAGGCAGTTGCCCATTTGCCGGAAGTAATATTACCTGGTATTACCGCCAGTCACATTAAAAATGGGCAGGCAGTATTGGTGAGACACTTACCGGAAGAAGGTCTGGTAAGGTTATATGAAGAAGAGCAGTTTATTGGCATCGGGTGCATTGACGATGATGGCATGGTTGCTCCAAAACGATTAATAGTGAATTAGCTATTAGTTAATAATCGAATTAAATTTTGATTGATTATTTTGTAGTAAGGAAAGTATCAGATAACTATCAATATGCGTGGTTACTCTGAATATAAAAGGAAGTTGTAGTCGCACAATAAAACCGCGACTTAATTAACCGCATATTATGGAGAAATGAAATGGCTTTATCAGCTGAACAGAAAGCAACAATCGTTAAAGACTATGCGCAAAGCGAAGGAGACACTGGATCCCCAGAGGTTCAGGTAGCTTTGTTAACAGCAAACATTAACGAGTTACAAGCTCACTTCAAAGAGCACATTCACGACCATCATTCGCGTCGCGGTTTGATCCGCATGGTGAATAGCAGAAGAAAGTTGCTTGACTATTTAAAGCGCAAGAATGTTGATCGTTACGCTGCGTTAATCAAAGGGCTTGGTTTACGTCGATAATAGTAATAAGAACGAAAATCCTGCGTAGTGCCTGATGAGTTCGCGCTGCGTGTATATAAATAATTAGGAAAATATTATGTTTAACCCCGTAAGCAAGACGTTTCAATTTGGCGGCCAGACGGTTACGCTTGAAACAGGAAAGGTCGCCAGACAAGCGACAGGATCAGTGGTAGTCACTATGGGAAATTCCAAAGTGCTGGCTACAGTTGTGGGTAGAAAAGAAGCAAACCCACATGCAGCCTTCTTCCCTCTAACGGTTAACTACCAGGAAAAAACCTATGCAGTAGGAAAAATTCCCGGTGGATTTTTTAAACGTGAAGGACGACCAACAGAAAAAGAAACACTGACTTCACGATTAATTGACCGACCTATCCGACCTCTGTTTCCAAAAGGTTTCATGAATGAGGTACAGGTAATCCTTACTGTTATTTCGGCAGTCAAAGATGAAGATGCTGATATTGCCGGTTTATTAGGCGCTTCTGCTGCATTGTCTATTTCAGGCATTCCTTTCGCCGAGGCGATTGGTGCTGCACGAGTTGGTTACGATGCGGAAACGGGTTATATGCTTAACCCTACCAACACTCAGCTGGAAAGCTCGTTGCTGAATATGGTTGTCGCTGGTACGCAATCAGCAGTATTAATGGTTGAATCTGAAGCCAAGCAGCTAAGCGAAGATCAAATGTTAGGGGGTGTGTTGTTCGCCCATCAGGAAATGCAAGTTGCCATTACTGCAATTAATGAGCTGAAGGCCGAAGCTGGAAAGCCGGTTTGGGAATGGCAAGCAGAAGCTGAAAATGAAACACTTAAATCAGCGATCGCTGAAAATTGTTTAGCGGGTGTGACCGAGGCTTATCAGATTTCAGATAAGATGAAGCGATACGATGCGCTTGGCGAACTTAAGACCAAGGCAGTCGAAGCCCTGGCCAATGAAGAAACTGGCTTCTCCGAGAGTGATGTTAAAGAGGCTTTCGGCAAGTTAGAGAAGAGCACTGTGAGGAATAGAATCCTCGATGGAAGCCCACGTATCGATGGGCGTAATACTACTACAGTACGTGCAATTGAAGTTGAAGTAGGAGTATTGCCCAAGGCTCACGGGTCTGCATTATTCACTCGTGGTGAGACACAGGCTTTAGTCGTTACTACTCTGGGCGCACTGCGTGACTCGCAAATCATAGAGGACCTCAGTGGTTCCAGAAAAGACCCTTTCATGTTGCATTACAACTTCCCTCCCTATTCGGTAGGCGAAGCGGGCTTCATGGGCGGGCCTAAGCGCCGCGAGATTGGTCACGGTAAACTGGCGCGACGTGGTGTTGCGGCTGTTATGCCTGCCGAAGAAGTATTTCCTTATGCGATTCGTGTGGTATCAGAAATCACCGAATCAAACGGATCCAGCTCTATGGCCAGTGTTTGCGGAAGCTCTCTTGCCATGATGGATGCCGGGGTACCTCTATCAGCACCTGTTGCCGGTATTGCCATGGGTCTTATCAAGGAAGGCGATCGCTTCGCGGTGCTTACCGATATCCTCGGAGATGAAGATCATCTCGGCGACATGGACTTTAAAGTCGCGGGTACAGCCGCTGGTGTTACTGCACTACAGATGGATATCAAGATTCAGGGCATTACCGAAGAAATTATGGAGCTTGCTCTGGCGCAGGCGAATACTGCCAGAATCCACATTCTTGCTGAGATGAATAAAGTCATCTCCACGGCACGGGAATCGGTTTCCGAAAACGCGCCAGCAATGGCTATGATTAAAATCGATCCAGACAAGATTCGTGATGTAATTGGTAAAGGTGGCGCAGTAATTCGTGGCATTACCGAACAAACCGGCGCGTCGGTTGATATCGATGACGATGGTAATGTGCGTATCTATGGTGAAGATGCAGATTCCAGAGATGCGGCTTTGGACATGGTAAATGCCATTACCGCCGAAGCGGAAGTTGGCAGAATCTACAAGGGCAAGGTTGCACGTATCGTCGACTTCGGCGCCTTCGTTACAATCCTGCCGGGCAAAGACGGCCTGGTACATATTTCACAAATCTCAAACGAACGTGTTGAGAGCGTGAATGAGCATCTGGAAGAAGGTCAGGAGGTGTTGGTTAAAGTACTCGACACTGACGCTAGAGGCCGTATTAAACTTTCAATTAAAGAAATCACTGACGAAGAGAGGCAAGACTTCGTCGCCGAGTAATTTCTCAAGCATCGACTGCTGCGCTACAACTGATTTAATACAGTTGATTTAATACAACAGCAGGCATGTTGATAGTCAGGCAAAAAAAAGGCTGTAACCGATAAAGGTTACAGCCTTTTTTGTTGGGTAGACTCAAGTTGATCTAGCCTCGGAAGAGGCTAGATCAACCAAGTCAGGCTTTACAGCTCAATATCAAATGAGATGGCAAGCATGCGACCGAAATTATCATACAGTCGGCTTTCGAAACCACCCTGAACCGGAAGGCGCATAGGCTCCCAATCGAACACATTGTTTATCGAGCCAGTTATACTTCCAGAGCTGCCAAACAGATCATCTATGAAGTAGGTGTAACTGGCATTCGCAATATACGAATCATCGATCACCGTAGGACGAGGGATGGCAGTGCCGTAGGTGCCATCAAACGTCATACTGTCGGTGTACTTGGTAAGAAAGCTGGCGGCATGACTGCCCTTCAACCAGCCCAATCTCAAGTTAGCAACCAATTCAGGCAGAGGTGGAGAAAGCGCCGTATCGGCATTTCTGCGGCCTCTTGCATCGATAACTACGCCATCGAGACCGGCATAATCATAAGTAACGTAATAGGCTGCATTCAAAGCCATATTGAAGTTACCCCAATTACCGTACTCGAATGAGTAAGTCGCGGTGAAATCGACTACATCGACCATATTGCTGTTGATGTTGTCAGCAACACGCACTACTTCCTGCACTACGCTCGTTGTGGGATCACGAGTGATATTGGCAGACGGGTTTGCCTGAAGATAGGCAAGCGCCGCAGTACGGCTAGCCGAGCCCGGTGTAGCATCATAGTCAGCGCGAGCAACACCGATAGCTGCCAACACATTGTAGGCCTGCTGATTGGTGACGTCCTGAACACCCAAGGTAACAATTCGATCTACGTACTCAATCTCCTGATAGTCGAGGCTGATACTCAGATTTTCGATGCCTTCCCAGGTAAAACCTATGTTGACGATTTCTGAAGTCTCGGCGTCCAGATTTGGATTCTTCGAACTACAGGAAAGAACCCCGAGTAAATTTCCTCCGGTAAGCAGATCCTGGCCGGTTCTGTTATTAAAACAAGCGGTGCGGTTAAGCGCACCTATTTGATTTGCGCCGGGAGCCAGAAAGCTTTCACCCCAGGAAGCACGCAGTGACAGGCTATCGATGGGCTGATAACGGATAGCCACCTTCGGTGTGGTGGTGCTCAGACCCAGATCGCTAAAGTCTTCATAGCGTGCGGCGATTTGCATGCTCAAATTTTCCAGAACCGGAACTTCAAGCTCGGCAAACAGGGCCGTTGTCTTCGAATCGTCTCTTTCTCTTGCTCCCAGCGGCGCAGTCTTGCCGGCCGAGCTCTGCCAATCAATGCCCAGTTTCTGCAGCTTGGAATCATCTGACACGGTCATAACGTCGCGCATCGAGACACCAAAGGCGGCGCCCGCGGTGCCAGCCGGCAATTCGAATAAATCACCGGTTACGATGGAATCAAAAAGGACCAGTTTATTGGTCGTAAAGTCGTGGTCACCGCTCTCGAACAGCCAGTCGACGACTTCCTGAGAATTATTGGTATATTTACCATCGCTGCGATCACTGTCGTAGAAAGGCGAACGGATATCACGGGAGGAGAACGGGTTAAACCATTCGTTCCCGCCGGGACCACCTTCACCATGAAGCGCTGCTTGTAAGCGATTGACGTTGCCGTCATAGGTGTCAACCCGTCCCTGATAGGTCTGATAACCAAGCCAGGCCTCACCCGTCCAACCCGTATCGGCTACATCGAACGTGGCACCAAACTTATACACTTCGGTTGTGTACTGATAGCGCTCGGGAAAATAGGATGTGCTGGCAATTTGACTGGGCTTGGCACCCACGCCTTGTCCGAAGCCATTCCAGATGGTGTAAGTACCAATGCCATACACACCCGGCGTGAGTTGTTGGCCGGTAGGATTGGCGGGATGATTTGCAGGAACAGCGACATCATCATACCAGGCGGAGGCCATGGGGCTTACCGGTTCCGTGGTGAATATGGACTCACGATAGCTGTCGGCAATTTGCAATTCCAGAGTCAGTTTGTCCGATACTTCGTACTGGGCGTTGCCAAAAAATACATAGTCATTGGCTTCGCGATTGTAATCCGTCCATTGCGCGTAGTGAAAACCACACAGCAGACCACCGGCGATTGGATAACCGCTCTGAGAACTGCCTTTCATGCCCTTGTCGGTGGTCTCATTACCAAAGGTATTACAGCTTGGATCCAGATAAGGTGCGCCAGTATCATAATGGTAGTGACCCGGTGCGCCGATGAAGGTTGCGTTATCCACCCGCAGGTATTTTGGCCGCTCGGTACGCTGTAGTGGAGTCTTTCTACCCACTTCCAATGCGGTAACTACTTTAAGGCCATTGTCGAAATTCTTGCCCCACATGATGCCGATTTTGGGTTCTTCAAAGTCTCCGCCGTCATCACGACCATAAAAGGTGCGTATTCGTAAGCCGTCGAATTCCTTGATGGGAATAAGGTTGACCACGCCCGCTACTGCGTCTGATCCGTACAGTGCCGAGCCACCATCGAGAACTATCTCGATTCGATCTGTGGCGATGTCGGGGAGAATCGCTGATATGGCGCCGGAATTAACGTTTCTGCGGCCGTCAAGTAGTGTCAAGGTGCTGGCGACTCCCAGACCACGCAGATTAAACTGTGCTGAGTTGGAGTCTTGTCCGCCACCGGCACCCCCCAATACGTTGGCTACTGTGTCCACGTTCTGGGTATAGGTAAGGTCGCGAATATATTGGCCGATATTTGCTGCGCCGTAGTTCAACAGGGTTTGCTGATCGACTGTGTCAACCGGGCTGGCACCCGTAAAGTCGCTGTTTCTAATATAAGAACCAGTAACAACCACTTCCTCAATATCAGCATCGTCTTGAGCCATGACGATGGGTGCATTCATGGCGAGGATTATGCTGCTATAAAGCAACGAGCGTTTTAGTACTCTATACTTGTTTTGATTTCTCATTTAACGTCTCCAATGGATAGCTATTATAGACTTAGCCCGGAATACAGCCGCGAGCTACATAGGGTGTTTAAGAAGCCGATGCAGCTGGCATTCCACGCATCATCCAGAATTATTAGACCGTAACTAACACTGTTAGCTATTTCGAACACTTCTCTCTCTTGATAGAGCTTCCCTCTGATTCTTAGGGGCTGTCTATTGTGTCATTCTTTGTCATTGTTGTCCCTTAGAATATATTTCAATGGCTTGCTAAAGGTTCAGCCGCTAGAAAATGAAGGTAAAGGCAATACGCTGTCTCGGAGTTTCGAAACAAGCTATTCAGACCAAAAACCGGCGCGTCTCTCAGGTAAACCCGAGGAATTTACTCAGGTATTCCCTTGCTCCTACAGCAAATAAAGCCCTCCATAATTGTAATTTTTAGTTACATTTTGGCTCGGGCGCGAGTACCTTTGTGATACAGTAAATTTCACTGAACTTGATAGAATATCATTATCA
>JABMOK010000089.1 GCA_013204155.1 Pseudohongiella sp.
CCCTCATCGTTACTAAAGAAGACGATTTCCTTGCCTTCCGGTTTAATGCCGCATTCCTGTAACAGGTCTCGCAGTTTTACCCCGCGCCATCTGGCATTTCCAATCAGCCCCTGAAACAGGCCGTCGGGTCGGTTGCCGCCACATTCGAATCCGGCATCAATTTCTACCTGAGATCTGGCTTGTAAGTCACTCAGCGAATACTCTCGCTCATTCTCCACCAGGCCGGTTATGCTTAACTTGTAATTGGCCACATCCAGTTCTGGTTGTCCGTAGTGTTGAACGACATAAAAATCCTTGTTGTCGGTATAGAAAGAATCTATCTGTCGGGTATCCAGGAAATGGGTGGCGCCAGGCGTGGCCGGGCCGCGGCTGTAGTTTTCTGGCATGTCGGTGAAGGTGACTAATTCTTCGCCCTGGGCGAGGGTGGGCATTGCCCACTGCGGCAGACTGGTAACAGCGCCTACCGCGAGGCCGGTCTTCATTGTTCTTTTTAGCGCCGTGCGCCGATCAAATTTTTCTTCATTCATTTCTAATTATCCTCGCTTAATTGTTATAACCACCGTTTTATGTCTGTCTTTTTGTGTCAACTATTGCCCTCGAAATCAGTTCTTAGCCGAGTTTTAACAGAGTCTATTGCAGGCGCGATCTGGGCTGAAGGCAGCGCTATAAGAAGCGTGAAGCCCAATGCGAATGGGGAAACAGGGCGCATTGGTATTCCCCCCAGATATGACGAACCCTGACAACTCTTTTTCATGACAGTAACAATATTTTGGGTAAGAGTAAAAGCTATTTCAAGCAGTTTGCCGGCAATATTGGTATTATCCAGAGTCTTGTTCTCTCCTACCATAATCGCGGGGACGCTAATATGTTCGACACTTCTTATCTGTTGACTAGTCTGGTATTTAGTTCGATCGGACTGGGATACTTTATTTATGGCAAAAAGCAGAAACACAAGATCGTCTACTACACCGGTTTGGGCCTGATGTTTTATCCCTATTTCGTTACCGCCATTCCCGCAATGATTATCAGTGGCGTGGGTTTGATGGCGGTTCCAAAAATTGTCAATTATCTGGGCTACGATTAAGTCATAATTCCCATTGAAATATCCTGCTCAATAGTTTTACTCTGGGCGTGGCAAGAAGCACTCAATAAGTAGTGGTTAGAGCAGCAATCGATACTTAGTAAACATTTCACAGCAATTCACTTTAGCGGAGTTTTTATGTTCAAAAAATACGCCACAACAATTTGTACAATCGCCCTCGCCTTTGTGGCCGGTGCAGCATTCCAGGGCCAGAAAGCGGCTCAGGCTCAAAGCAAGAAAGTGTATGAGCTGCGCACCTATACTACGAATCCGGGCAGACTGCCGGCGCTTCTGAAGCGCTTCGGTGGTGGAGAAATTGATCTTTTCCTTAAGCATGGTATGACCAGCGTCGCCTATTGGGTGCCTGACGATGAAGCGCTTTCCCAGAACACTATGGTCTATATGGTGGCGCATGATTCTCGCGAGGCAGCGGCGGCATCCTGGAGTGCGTTTGGTGCAGATCCGGCCTGGCAGAAAATGTCTGAGGAATCACAGCTCGACGGCAGAATACTGACCAATGTAGCCAACCAGTTTCTTACGCCTACGGATTTTTCTCCGCTGCAGTAAGGCATTTAGTCCCGGCAGGGCTACGCGGCCAGCACCGGTTCATCTAGCCCTGCCAAACTCCGCTTAGGGAGAATTCCACAGGCATTCGCCTATGCGCGCGATACTCGCGAGGGCAATCACCAAACCTACGACAAAAAAATAACCGGGGCAGCTGACGGCAAAAGCGGCAAAAGAGTTGATATAAGACAAAGCACTCCACCTGGCTTAATCATATCCTTCGGCTGGTATCTTATTCGAACCTGACTCGTGGGTGATTGCTGTGTTGGCTCAGTCCTATAAAAAGATGGCAGGCACATCCGCCGTTTTTCTCTCGGCGACGTTTAACAAGGCCTCCCCGGTTGAGCGTGACGGCATGGACTGGAGCGCAGCAGAGTTACATCTTGAGCAGTTGCCGCTTCACTATCAGGAGAAACCGGCCATGCCAAATGCGATCGCTCTGGAAGGCCTGGAAGACTATGACATGCCACGCAACGGTGATATTCGGAAAGTGGATTCGATTAACGCGGAGTTTGTCTACTTCGATCGAATTCACGGTTGGGTTCAAGTCGCTCGCTGACGATGACAGCCGCTGCCTAATCTACATATTGCTGCCATAATTAGGCGTATACCGCTAAACTCTCCCTCCCGCAGGCTTCGCGTTTAAAATCCGTCCAGTCGGCAGCTAAACAGCAAGAGATTTCCAGTGGCATTAAAACCGACTATCTATAAGCTAAAAATAGCACTCAGCGATCTCGATCGAGAGGTTTATGACACGCTGAACATAACCATTGCCTGCCATCCCTCGGAAACACTCGAGCGGATGATGGTGCGGGTATTGGCCTATTGTTTCAACGCCAGCGAGCAGTTAGTAATTTGCAAAGGGCTGAGCGACACTGAGGAGCCCGATCTGTGGGCGCATACATTAGATGGAAGTCTTCGGTTGTGGATCGACGTCGGGGAGCCTGCCGTGGATAGAATCAAGAAGGCCAGCCGGGTCGCATCGGCGGTGAGGGTCTACTGCTTCAATACAAAATCAAGCACCTGGTGGGAATTGGGCCGCAGCAAGATGGCAGAGCTAAAAGCCTCAATTTACCGCTTTCAATGGAAAGAGATTCAGGCGCTGGCGGCGCTGGTGCAGCGCACCATGGATCTGTCGATTACGATTACTGGCAACTCCGCCTATGTGGCAACTGAGCTGGGGGAATGCGAGCTCGCCCTGGAAGTGTTGCAAGAAGTCTGATTGTTGCCGCAAGCTGGCACGGCGCTTTGCATTTTTGAGCGGGCCCGCCTCGCACCCGAATTATTCAAAAAGAAGACTATCGATATGACAAAACAAGCAAGCCCTTCAACGGCAAAAAAACCCGCTAAAATCCGCGAAGTTGAAGTGTCCTCGGAGCCGATAGAGCTCTATAAAATTTTGAAATTCGAAGGCATGACAGGAAGCGGTGGCGAGGCAAAGGGCGTCATCGCCTCGGGCCAGGTATTGCTTAATGGCGAAGTAGAAACCCAAAAGCGCAAAAAAATAGTGTCCGGTGATATAATTGAGTTCGCGCATGAAAAAATCCGTATTCGAGTCTCCGGGGGAAAAAGTATTGAGCTTGGTGAGAAGAATAAAAACGGCGAGAGCGATGCCGTGTCAGATAAAGCAGCAGGAACAAAGAAATGACGAATAACGATTGCCTACGCCGCATCCGTTACATCCTGGATATTGATGATACAAAAATGATTGCCCTGTTCGCTCTGGCCGATCAGCAGGTAACGCGAGAGCAGGTAAGCGCCTGGCTGAAAAAAGATGACGATCCAGACTATCTGCCATGTGCGGATGTTACGTTCGCGGCTTTTCTTAATGGTCTAATTGTCGATAAGCGCGGCAAAAGGGATGCAGAGGCCCCGAAGCCAGAAAAGCGCCTGAACAATAATTTGATCTTCACCAAGCTTAAGATTGCATTCAATCTACAAGCCGAGGAGATATTGTCTATCCTGACCCTGGCGGGTCTGGCTATCAGCAAACATGAACTCAGCGCCTTCTTCCGCAGGACCGATCATAAACACTACCGTGAGTGCAAGGATCAGATTCTGCGTAATTTTCTGCAAGGCTTGCAGCTTCGGTATCGTGATGCCGAGGAAGATGAAATTCCCTTTAGTTGGGATCAGCTTGAGAGACCGGATTAGTCTCTGCCGCAGGACGGAGCCTGAGATATCCTCATAAAATTCCAATGGTTCGGGGTAGATCTCATTAGATATTTATGTGGTCTGCCGGAGGAACTCACCGACTCAGCTCCGCTTAATCAGGTGAACATGAAAAGTCCAGCGGCCGCAGAGCCAGCTCATGAATTGAGAGGCGATGGCCATTGATATAAAGCAATGCATTCCCTCTTCCCTCGGTTTAGGCTACGCTCGTGTGTTCAAGCCTGTGAGGTTGACGCCGCTTTACCACACCGATAGAACGAATGACAGGCTGGGCTGGATTATGGAATTTAAAGATTATTATGACATTCTTGGTGTTAAGCCCGAGGATGACAAGAAGGCAATTAAAACAGCCTACCGACGACTGGCCCGAAAATACCACCCCGATGTAAGCAAAGAACACGACGCGGAAAAACAATTCAAGGATGTGGCCGAAGCCTATGAGGTTTTAGGTAACGATGAAAAGCGCGCTGAATACGATCAGCTCCGCAAGTATGGCAGTCGGGGTGAATCCTTCACCCCTCCGCCAGAATGGAATCGAGGTGGCAATAGTTTTGAATTCAATGGCGGCGACTACTCAGACTTTTTTGAATCTATTTTCGGTGGCGGGTTCCAGCATGCCGGTGGTAAGGCACGCAGCAGTCGTGGGTCTACCAGCAGCGAAGACATGTATTCCAGTCGTGGTCAGGATGTAGAAATTGATATGCCAATATTTTTGGAAGACACATTAAAAAATGAATCCAAGACTATTGAATACCATCTGCCGCATTATGGCGACGCGGGACGCCTGGCAGATATTAAGAAAACCCTGAAGGTAAAAATCCCCAAGGGTGTTATGGATAATGAACGCATACGGCTCAAGGGCCAGGGTGGGCCAGGTTACGCTAATGGAGCCGCAGGTGATCTCTACCTCAGAATCAAGCTGGTGCCGCATCCGCTCTTTGATGTTATGGGCCATGATCTGGCAGTCACTGTACCCCTCGCTCCCTGGGAGGCCGCGCTGGGATGTACTGTGAAAGTACCTACACTGAGTGGGCCAATCAATTTGAAGGTTGCGCCGGATAGCCAGACCGGACAGCGATTACGGGTGAAAGGCAAGGGACTCAGTGGCAAGACTGGGCAAGGCGATCTTTATGTTGTGCTTAAGGTTGTAATGCCCGAAAAAACCGATGAGGCGAGCAAGAAACTGTGGCAGGAACTGGCCGCCGCCTCCGATTATGATCCACGTGCCGGATTAGAGACCTGATTCAGGAAAGCTGACTATGAACGATCACTATTTTGAGCTCAGTCTGGTTGATATTTGCGAGGCTGTGGAATTACCGGAACAGACCTTTGTGGAACTGGTGGAGCATGGAATCATCAGACCCGGCGGCAGACAGCCCTCGGAATGGTCGTTTGACCTGACTATGGTGAGTATTGCCAAACGCGCTTTGCGGCTGCATCGGGATCTGGATCTGGATTGGGCGGCAGTAGCCGTGATTGTGGATTTGATCGAAGAGCGGGACCGGTTACAGGCAGAAAATGAGCAGCTCAGGCAACGTCTGCAACGTTTTTTGCTGGATTAAATGCAGTGGATTAGTCAAATCATTCGGGAACTATTTTTCTAACATCAAAATCCGAATCTATTTTTGCATTTATATAGGACACCGTTTGTTCCGGATCATCGGTGAAATACATTTTGTTTATACCGTCATGGTCAATTGTGCCCTCTGACAGCATTTTACCCTGCATAAACATTCTCATATTTTCCCAGTAATCACAGCCCATTAAAACCAGAGGAAAATGCAGGATTTTTCCTGTTTGCATTAAGTTAAGCGTTTCAAATATTTCGTCCAAAGTTCCGAAAGCGCCGGGCAAGATCACAAACCCACAGGAAAATTTTAGCAACATCAGTTTACGCACATAGAAGTGATCGAATGTTGACCATCGATCCAGGTATGGGTTAGGTTTTTGTTCCGAAGGTAATTGAATATTGCAGCCAATTGATATGACCCCAGCCTCCTGTGCTCCCTTATTAGCCGCCTCCATTATGCCTGGTCCACCGCCAGTCATAATATTGTATCCTGCATTGCCCAGAGCTAAGGCAGTGGCATGCGCCAGTTGATAGTATTTATGATTACTGTCGAATTTAGCCGAGCCAAAAATGGTGATACAGGGACTAAGACCGCGAAATGATCTAAACCCTCTGTTTAGTTCCCGAGATATTTGCCATATTTTTAACCAGTTCTTCCATGTTGATTGATCGCCTTCAAGCAGAGACAAATCACGATTCTTTTTCATATAACAGCGACCTTGACTACTCTTTTTTTGGTAAAACTCAAATAATGGCGTCTTTTTCTTTTTATGGCTCTATTTTTTTGCTGCAGGGTGCCCTAACAATTCAATCAGGTCTTGCTCGGACAATGATTCTTTTTCTAATAAGGCGGCGGCAATACTATCCAGTTCGCCGCGATGTTCTGCGAGTATAAATTTAGTGCGTTCTTCATTTGTCCTGATCAATTTACTCACCTCCTCATCAATCAGTTCTGCGGTGTGCTCACTGTAGCCTTTTCCCGCTAACATCTGTTGCCCGGGGAAACTCTCATCGGGACTGTGAAAACTGAGGGGGCCTAATTTATCGCTCATACCCCACTCGCTAATCATGTGTCTTGCCAGAGTCGTGGCCTGTTGTAAATCATTCGCGGCGCCGGAGCTGACTTCGTCGAAAACCAGTTGCTCCGCGCAGCGACCGCCCAGCATGATGGAAAGTCTGTCTTCAAGATAATGTTGCCCATAGGTAAATTTGTCTTCCGTGGGTGTCTGTTCGGTAATACCCAGTGCCATGCCGCGAGGGATAATACTGACTTTTCGCAGTGAATCGGCATACGGCATATGGAACGCGGTCAGGGCATGTCCAGCCTCATGGTAGGCTGTTCTTTCACGCTCTTCGATGCTCATCAGGGCCTCACGCTTTTCGCCCAGTACAACTTTATCTCTGGCTCGCTCGAGAAAAGAGTTATCAACCTCGCTCTTGCCTTCTCGCGCGCATAACAGAGCCGCCTCGTTTATCAGATTTGCAAGATCGGCGCCTGAAAAGCCCACGGTTGCCGCCGCGATAGGTTCGAAATCTATATCGCTGGCCATGACAACATTTCTGGCGTGTACTTTCAGTATCTCTAGCCGAGCCTCTCTTTGGGGAAGATCGAGAATGACCTTTCTGTCGAATCGGCCGGGTCGGGTTAATGCGCTATCGAGCACATCGGGTCGGTTGGTGGCAGCGATAACCACGATGGCCTCGTCACCTTTAAAGCCATCCATCTCGGAGAGTATCTGGTTCAGCGTCTGTTCTCTCTCGTCATTGCCCAATCCGGAGGCGCTGCTTCTGGTTCTGCCCACGGAATCGATCTCGTCGATAAATATCAGAGCTGGCGCTACTTCCCTCGCTTCTTTATACATATCACGTACTCTGGATGCGCCCACGCCAACAAACATCTCTACAAACTCGGAACCGGTAATGCTGAAAAAGGGGACGCCGGCCTCGGCCGCCGTGGCCCGGGCCAGCAGTGTCTTGCCGGTTCCGGGAGGACCGATTAGCAATATGCCTTTGGGAATCTTGGCTCCGATTGCTCGATACTTATCCGGATTGCGCAGGAAGTCGATTACTTCGCTCAGGTCTTCCTTGGCATGTTTCAAGCCGGCGATATCATCGTAACTTACCTTGATATCGTCCTTGTTTGTGAGTCGGGCCTTGGACTTGGTAAAACTGAACACCCCACCGCCGGGAAATCCCCTACCCCCGGATCGAAGCATGCGACTACTCATCATAAATATACCGATAATGAGCAACCAGGGAAGCAGGTTAATCAACAGCAGAGTCCAGGTAGATTGCTCGGCCGAACTCACTCTCACTTCGATATCATTCTCTTCCAGCAGTGGAAATAAATCATAATCTTCCATCGGTGGAAAGGTGGTGTCGAACTGAATAAAGTCATCTATCGGCCTGCGATAGTTGCCTGTGATCTTGTCCCCCCGGATAAGAACGCTTTCGACGTCGTTGTCTCGAAGTCGTTGTTTGAATTCGGAGTAGGGGATGTCTTGCGAACCTTCCTGTTCAAAATCAAAGAATGACAACATCGCAAAAAACATCAGGCTAATGATGAAGATGTCCATCACATGCTGATTAGGACGAGGGGGTGTGGCTTGCTTCTTGTCTTCGGCTTCGGTCATCGTACTTTGGAGTATAGCAGGAGAACTGTTTATGAATCGCCAACAAATGTCGACTCGTTCAATAATGGTGTAAGCGTTCTGGTTAAGATGAAGGTTTGAGACGTATAATCAGGGAACATTTTGACAGTGGCGCCATTTTCCGTGATAAAACAAAGCGATAAGACCGCCGTTCTCACTACCCGGAACCTCTGCAAGGACTACCCGATGGGTGAGATCACCGTACACGCGCTGAAGAACGTCGACTTTGAGTTGTTCGAGGGTGAGATGACGGTGCTGTTGGGTGCCTCGGGTAGTGGCAAATCGACCCTGTTGAATATTATTGGTGGCCTCGATGTGGCAAGCAGCGGCGATGTCATCTACCGTGATCAAAATTTGCACGAATTCAGTGATCGAGCATTAACTGATTACCGGCGAGCCCATGTTGGTTTTGTATTCCAGTTTTACAATCTAATCTCATCTCTCACCGCCAAAGAGAATGTTGCACTGGTTACGGATATTGCCTCCGATCCCATGTCGCCGATTGAAGCACTTGCCCTGGTGGGACTGGAAGATAGAGTCAATCATTTCCCTTCACAACTCTCTGGTGGCGAGCAACAGCGCGTGGCTATTGCGCGAGCCATTGCTAAGCGGCCAAGTATTCTATTGTGTGATGAACCCACTGGGGCATTGGATGCAGAAACAGGCAAGCTGGTACTTTCCGTTCTGGATCAAGTCAACTGCCAGACACAAACCACCACGGCGATTATCACCCATAACGCCTCGATAGGTGCGCTTGGCGATGTGGTTGTTCGTATGAGCAGTGGTGAAATCGCGGAGCGAATAGAGAATACAAGCCGTGCCAATGTGGATGACATTGAGTGGTAATTACTATGTCGGCATTGAACATGAAGTTGCTCAGAGAACTGTGGAAGTTAAAGGGTCAGGTCGCCTCTATTGCATTGGTTGTGGCAGCAGGAATAATGTCGATCGTAACCATGCGCGGCAGTTATGAATCGCTGGTAACAGCCCAACAACAATTCTATCGCGAATCTCGTTTTGCCGATGTTTGGGTGTCACTGGTTCGTGCGCCGGAAGGATTGCGCGTTAATCTCGAGTCCATCGAGGGCATTGATGCGGTGGACACAAGAGTTACTTTCTTCGCAACGTTGGATCTGGATGACAGCGGCATCCCCGCACAGGGCAGATTTATCTCGCTGCCGGAGATTGGTCGGCCAGTCCTCAATGACATCATGCTGCGTCAGGGACGCTATATCGCTGTTGGTGCCATTGATGAAGTTATCGTCAGTGAGAATTTCGCCAGGGCTCGAAATTACCTGCCAGGGGATTCGATTCGTGTCGTCATCAACGGTCGGTCTCGTGATCTGGATATCGTTGGGATTGCGATTTCAGCTGAACATACCTATGCGGTCCCCCCCGGGGCTCTTTACCCGGAAGACGAACGTTATGGCATATTTTGGGCCAGTAGAGAGACGCTAGGACCGGCGTTTAATATGGATGGTGCATTCAACGAGGCCTTCGTTACACTCACGCCCGATGCCAATATAGACGCGGTAATCGAAAGCATCGATGCGCTGTTGCGGCCCTATGGAGGACTGGGGGCGTATCCACGGCGCGATCAGCCATCGCATCTTATTCTGCAGGCCGAGCTCGATCAGAATCGGGTAACCGGCGCGATAATACCGATTATCTTCCTCGGCGTTGCTGTATTTCTTTTATACCTGGTACTGGGTCGGTTGATTTCCACCCAGCGCGGTGAAATTGCTGTGCTGAAAGCCTTTGGTTATTCCGATTGGGAAGTCGGGGGCCATTTTCTGCTGTTTGCGGTGGTGGCGGTTTTACTTGGCGGCTTAATTGGCTTGGTCGGTGGCATTCAGCTCGGGGATGCCTACATCGAAATGTACGCGCAGTATTTTAATCTTCCCAATCTCGAGTACCTGCCTTCGGCGGGATTGCTATTCTTCGCTTTTATTTCCTGTGCGCTGGGCGCGTTCGGGGGCGCTATCGCGGCGGTTAGACGTGCGGTTCTGTTGCCTCCAGCGGAAGCTATGCGACCGGAGGCTCCGGCCCGCTTCGAACCCGGAATTATTGAAAAGCTGGGTGTGGGCAAGTTGCTGGGGGCAACCGGAAGAATGGTGCTGCGCAATGTAACGCGCAAACCTGTGCAGGGGTTTTTTTCGTCTCTGGGCATCGCCCTCTCCGTGGCAATTCTTACTGTTGGCTTTTTCATGTTCGATAGCGTTAACCACATGATGGATCTGCAATTTCGCCACATTCAAAGAGAAGATCTGGCCCTGACCTTCAGGGAAATATTACCGGAGACCGTGCGTTATGATTTAGCCAATCTGCAAGGCGTAAGCCGGGTAGAAACCTATCGCATAGTACCGGCGAGGCTCAGATTTGGGCATCGGGAAGATGAGGTAGTGATTCAGGGCATGGAGTTAAATGCTGAACTTCGCAGAATCATTAATGCGGATAATAGAGAAGTACCTGTTCCCGCAACTGGTATCGTACTGAGCGCGGTGCTGGCCGACCGGCTTATGGTGAGCTCCGGTGATGAGCTGATTGTGGAAATGCTGGAGGGAAAACGCAAAATTGCCAAGCTGCTCGTCAGCGGAGTTATCGAAGACTTCCTTGGTGTGTCGGCCTATATGAATAAGCAGGCTTTATGGCAGTTAAGCGGGGAGGCGAATGTGATTTCGGGTGCCTTTCTAGCAGTTGACGCACTTTCGCTGGATGACATTCATCGCCAGTTGAAACAGATTCCCGCCGTAACCGGCGTGGCATCCCCCGCTACGATGCTGCAATCTTTCGAGGAACAGCTCGCCCAGGGGATCCTGATTGCAGCGGGCTTCTTGCTGGGCTTCGCCTGCATTATTGCAGTGGGTGTCATCTATAATGGCGCACGCATCTCGCTCTCCGAAAGGGGACGAGAATTGGCCAGCTTGCGAGTAATGGGCTTTCATCGCTCTGAGGTTGCCTGGTTGTTACTCGGGGAACAGGGCACGATTACCCTGTTAGCAATACCACTGGGCTGGCTTATTGGTTACAGTCTCAGTTATGCGATAGCCACAGGGCTGCAAACGGATATTTATCGAATACCTTTTGTTGCAGAGCCGCGTACCTACCTTTTGTCAGCGGTGCTGATAGTGCTTGCCGCGATAGCAAGCGGGTGGGTAGTCAGAAGACGACTCGATAGAATCGATTTAGTTGAAGTGCTCAAGACCCGGGAGTAACAGGTAATGGCAAAGACAAGATGGTTACAACTGCTCGCGATTCTGGGCGTCGGTGGCTTGCTGTTGGTATTCCTCAGGCCCTCACCGATAGATGTCGAAGTCGGCTTGGTTGCCTCGGGGCCTTTTTTTGAAGCTGTAGAAGCGCAGGGTCGAACTCGCGCGATCAATCCGTATCGGGTGGCGGCACCAATCGCCGGTCGTTTGCTGCGCACCGAGCTGGATGAAGGAGATCGGGTTAGTAGCGGTCAAGTTCTGGCTCGAATCGCACCCACTCCGCAGGACCAGCGATCATTGGCGTTTGCACAAGCAAATTTGATTGCGGCCCAGGCGCGCTTTGCTGCAGCCGACGCCGCGCTGGAAGAAACCCGAAGTGCTTCTGCCCGAGTTGCTCGCGAACTGGAGCGACGTGAAGAGCTATTTCGTAACAAGCTGGCGAGTACGGAAGAGACTGAATTATATCGCCAGATCGCAACGGCTGAGCAGGCGCGGATGCGCAGCGCA
The DNA here is from genome assembly GCA_013204155.1 of Pseudohongiella sp. GTDB lineage: Bacteria > Pseudomonadota > Gammaproteobacteria > Pseudomonadales > Pseudohongiellaceae > UBA9145. Next base: position 11,755 of record JABMOK010000089.1, read on the forward strand.
GAGGCCAATCTTAGAGCTGCAGAGGCGGACATTGATAGTGCCAGATCTTTCTTGTTGGGAGTAAATCCCGACGATGGCAGCGAGGGAGAATCTATCATTGAAATCATGGCGCCGGTAAGTGGTACCGTCTATAAAGTATTTGAGGAGAGTGAAAGAGTCATTCCCGCAGGCGCCCCGCTTTTCGAAATCAGCAATCAAGATGGCCTGGAAGTTATTGCGGATTTACTTACCCAGGATGCGATAAAGATACAGGCGGGCGACTCTGTGTATATAACCGGATGGGGAGGCGATCAAACAATTAACGCCGTCGTAAAGTACATCGAGCCGGAGGCGTTCACCAAGATATCTGCTCTGGGAGTGGAAGAGCAGCGGGTGAATGTTATTGCCGAGCTGCTAGACCCGCCTGAAAATTTGGGCGCGGAGTATCGAATCGAAGTCGCCATCGTGACCTGGCAAGCTGCCGAAGTCTTAACCATACCAAGCAGCGCAATATTTCAGCGCAGCAACGGATGGAATACATTCGTCGTCAGCGACGGAAAAGTCGAAACCAGGCCATTGCTTATCGGTTCTCGCGGAAGAGAGCTAAGCCGGGTCGTCGGCGGAGTCAGCGAAGGCGAACGCGTGATTCTGTATCCTTCTGATCTTATTAACGAAGGGGCAGTGGTTAATTACTAGATTGAAACAATGGGTATTCCGTAAAAATTCAACTATTTCCTGACTGACTAATCGAGTGAGACAGGAAAACCCCCAGTATTTATCTGACTAACAGGAGAAGCAGGCGCATGTATGACAAAGTATTGGTAGCCCTTGATTTATCAGAAAGTTCGCAGAAAGTTTTAGATACCGCACTGGAATTGGTTGGCAACGATTCTGCCAAGTTAATTTTGGCACATGTAGTCGATCCGATTCCCATAGTCTGGGGTATGGAAAGCTATGCTATGGATCCCATTGAATTACAAGATCAAATTGTTGCCAGCGCGCATAAGCTTCTTAATGGAATTGCCAGTAAAGCCGGCATAGAGAAGATGAATCAGCATTCACTATTGGGTGCCCCCGCGGATGAGATTCGACGCCTGGCCGAAGAGCAGAACGTTGATGCTATTGTGATTGGCAGCCATGGCTATGGCGGATGGAAGATGTTGCTGGGTTCCACGGCCATCAAATTGCTGCATGGCGCAAATTGCGATGTACTAACTGTTTATGTGGGTGGAGACTAGTGCAGAGGGGCAGGTCGCCTGTCAGCAAGGGCAGTCTGTCCGCGGTTTTTTTTGCAGGAAATTGGCTTGCGCGATGCAAGGTCGGGCGCCAAGCGGCGTATACGAAAATTCAGCGATCGATGCCGCCCATAGAATGGAACTTCGTCTCATAGAAATCAATAATGCCTTCCTGACCCCCTTCCGAGCCAATACCCGATTGCTTCCAGCCGCCGAAAGGCGCGACCTCGGTTGAGAATACCCCGGAATTGGAACAAACGATCCCGTATTCAAGTGCTTCAGAGACGCGCATGACTCTGCCTACATCGCGAGTGAAAAAGTAGGCCGCCAGCCCGTAGTCAGTATCGTTGGCGCGATCGATGACTTCAGCTTCAGTTTCGAAAGTTTGAATTGCCGCAATGGGGCCAAAAATTTCTTCATTGGCAAGTCGCATGTCCTGGGAAATGTTGCTTAACAGAGTTGGCTCGTAGAAGCCCTGACCGAGCGCATGACGATGGCCGCCTAGTAAAACGTTTGCACCCTTGGATATGGCATCGCTCAGCAAGGCCTCTATTTTTTCTACCGCCTTGCTATTGATAAGCGGTCCAATCATCGCACCTTCGGTAAAACCATCGGCTACTTTCAATGCCGAGATTGCCGTCTTGAGGCGAAGGGTAAAATCTTCTGCAATTGTAGATTGCACAAAGATACGGTTGGTGCAGACACAGGTCTGACCACAGTTACGAAATTTAGTCGCAACACAATGCGTGACCGCTTCTTCGATGTCGGCATCATCAAACACGATATAGGGTGCGTTGCCGCCAAGCTCGAGCGAAACTTTCTTAACAGTTGTGGCGCACTGTGCCATCAAAATTTTTCCGACGGCGGTGGAACCGGTAAAAGTGAACTTGGCAATCTTCTTATGCTGGGTAAGCACTTCGCCGATTGCCTGACTATCGCTACCCACCACAACATTGATTACGCCGGCAGGAATGCCAGCACGCTCAGCCAGCTCGCAAAGAGCCAGAGCGGACAGGGGTGTACCTGGATCGGGTTTAATAACCACCGTGCAGCCAGCCGCCATGGCCGGAGCGGCCTTGCGGGTAATCATGGCATTAGGAAAGTTCCAGGGGGTGATGCATCCCACCACGCCAACCGGCTGTTTGTAAGTTTGCAGGCGACGATCAGGCGCGATAGTGGGGATGGTGGCGCCCATAACTCGCTTACATTCCTCGGCGTAGAATTCGATAAAGCCGGCGCCATATTTAACCTCGGCCAGCGCCTCGGCCAGGGGCTTGCCCTGTTCTGTAGTCATTAAGCGAGCCAGGTCATCGCTGTTATCGAGAATCAATTGGTACCATTTGCGCAACAACCTGGCGCGCTCGTTCGCGGTGGTTTTGCTCCAGCTCTTGAAAGCCGTCGCGGCGGCCTCAACCGCAGTTGCAGTATCTGCTGCATCGCTATCGGTAATTCTGGCTATCAGCTCGCCATCGGCCGGGTTAAGCACGTTAATATGACCCGCGGATCCGGCTACCCACTGTCCATTAATGTAATTCTCGGATCTGAACAGAGCAGAGTCTTGTAATTTAAACATAGTCAAACACTCGGTAGCGGTGGCACGACCTGATTACAGCTTATGTTAACTACAATCCGCGAAAAAGCCAGAGCCAGACATGCCCGCTGGAACAGGGAGTCTGGAGCGGCTTAGACAGTTTGATCTTTTCTTGACAAACAATGGCCCCCGACTGACACTTCAAAACCTGAATAAACTCACATCGGAGATTCTCATGAGGTTACCTTTCAAATTCCTGTCCAGTTGGCATTTCGCTGCAGTCGCCCCAATAGTGACTGCAATGATGCTGGTTTGGACCAGTCCAATCGCAGCACAAACCAAGGCGTTGGCAACCAATGTTCCAGAAATCCCGATGCAGGCAGTCGAGGGTTTCATCAAATTGCCTGAAGGGTTTTATTTCGGTGAGGCGCTTGGCGTTGCAACAAACTCTCAGGGTCATATCTTTGCTTACACCCGTAGCGGTGACACACGGCTATTCGAATTCGATGAGAATGGCAACTATGTGCGCGAAATTGGTGAAGGCTTGTATGGCTTTGAATTTGCCCACAAGGTGCGAGTCGATAAGGATGACAATATATGGGCGGTGGACGAAGGCACTAACCAGGTTATCAAATTTAATCCTGAAGGACGGGTAGAGATGGTGCTCGGTTACCGGCCAGCGGCGCAAGACGGCGCGGTCGCCAGTACACGTGGTGACGGACCGGATGAGCGTTATCTGTTTGGCCGCCCCACCGATGTTACCTGGGATACCCAGGGTAACATCTTCGTCTCTGACGGTTATATCAATCATCGGGTAGTGAAATACACCTCCGATGGCCACTATGTGGGGCAGGTAGGAACCGGCGCCAGAGGCTCGGACATTGATCAGTTCAATACCCCTCACACCATCGCCTCCGATGATCTGGGCAACATCTATGTCGGCGACAGGGGCAACGCCCGGGTCAAGGTTTTCAATAGCGATCTGGATTTGCTGACCATGTACGAAAATGTAGGTAGCCCCTGGGAGATCTGCATTTCCGAAGGTGCTCATCAATATCTATTTGTCTCCAACTCCAACCCGGACAGCAATCCGGCGGCATCCTGGGATATCACCGGCGAGGTCTACAAGATGGAACTGGACGGCACCATCCTCGGCAAGTTTGGCGAAGCCGGAAAGGGGGCAGGGCAATTTCAGACCATTCATGGCATGGACTGTCGTAACCCCAACGAGATACTGGTTGCCGAAATTGCGGCCTGGCGTGTACAAAAAATATTGCTGGGATCCGAATAGGGCTCAAACTAACAATCATTCGATAATAGTCAGCGCCAGAACCTGTTAAACAGGCCGCGCTGAGAACCGTAGAGGATTCTTTTAAATGAAACATTCAAAGCAGCTCTTATTGTTTATTGCCGGGCTTGTTGCTACAGCAACGATTCAAGCCCAGGTTCCCCAAATCCGCTATCAGGCGGTGGACGCCCTTAGTGGTTTTCCAGCGGATATACACATGGGCGAGGCGGCTGGTGTGGCGCGTAACTCATCCGGTGAAATTTTTGTGTATACCCGCACCGGTAATCCGACCATTACTATCGGCACCTCTCGCGCTGTATCCCATGGGGGTGCCCGCCTGTTCCAATTTGATGCGCGCGGCAGATTCCAGCGGGAAATTGGCCAGGGGAGTTATGGTTCTCTGTATGCGCAACAGGTGCGAGTAGACAGCCAGGATAATATCTGGACCGTCGATCAGATGTCCGGTCAAGTGGTTAGATACAATCCAGCCGGGCAAATCACCCAGGTGATGAGTCGCAAGCCGGAAGCCATGACAGTACCAGCCCAGGAATTCACTGCGCCGCGCAACGACGGCGTGGGTACAGTGGGTGAATCTTTTCAGGGACCCACCGATGTTACCTGGGATACTCAGGGTAATTTCTACGTGGCGGATGGCATTCGTAATGCCCGTATCGCGAAATACAATCGGGATGGCCGTTGGTTGATGAACTGGGGCAAGCAAGGCACTGGCCCGGGGGAGTTCAATGTTATCCATGGTATTGCCATTGATGCCAATAACAATCTTTACGTTGCCGATTATGCTAATCAGCGGATTCAGGTGTTCGACACCATGGGTAAGTTCCAGCGACAAATGACGGGTTTCGGCTCTCCCATGGCTATTTGTATTACTCCCGGTCGTAACCAGGTCATGTATGTTTCGAACTCCAACCCCTCGGATAATCTCGATGTAGGCGGCGAAATTTACAAGCTGCGGCTCGATGGAACCATCGTTGGACAGTTTGGTATCGCGGGTAAACAAATCGGACAATTCGGCACGGTGAATGCGATTGACTGTCAGCAGGAAAATGAATTGTTAATCGGCGAGACCGGTAACTGGCGCGTGCAGCGAGTCACATTGCAGCCCTGATTTTTTGCTGAATAAAAAAGAGAGTGCAGCACAGGCGCTGCACTCCTTGGAAAATTAGTAAGCACAAGTCTGTCGATAGTGCGCCAGATATGCGCTAGCGGAAAGTGGAGCGGGTGACGAGATTCGAACTCGCGACAACTAGCTTGGGAAGCTAGTACTCTACCAACTGAGTTACACCCGC
>JABMOK010000090.1 GCA_013204155.1 Pseudohongiella sp.
CGCCTGGCTCGACATCCAGATCTTCCAGATAAATAAGCTCATTCCCGGAGACTTCACGTGCATTTTGTTCAGGCAAAAAATCTACCTGGACTTCATCGCTGCCGACCACACTATAATTCAGCATGAACTTGCTCAAACCATAGTCGTCATTCGCATCTATTTCCAGCACCACTTCTTCCAGCGGCATGACTTCTTCATCGCGACCAGGTCGCTTCAGAACTAATTCCGGGGGCGTGTCTTCAATCGCCCGAATAAAATAGTCCAAGGGGTTCTTGCTTTGAAGATCGGTTAAGTCCGTGGCCAAAATACGATAAACCCCGTCCTGTGTGACAGTGAAGCGGGCGCGACCAATATTGCCATCAACCACCAGTTGCAGATCCGCATAGGGTGCTACAGGATTTACTTCATCATCGTCTGACGCGGTAAAACTTTCATCGAATTCAACCGTGGCATTGGCGATATTCTTATTGAAGGTAACCACCAAGTCGACTGTCGTCCCTTCCGGCACGACCATGTCGCCGCTGTCTTCTTCGGCGATGTCTTCGATACGGGTGTATTCGGGGTAATCAAATGCCAAATCGATCTGTTCGATCTGTGGCAGGTCAAATAAGCTGATCCGATACTGGGGAGAACTCTGCTCGCCCCGCTCATCAAAACTCACGTAGTACGTTGTATCTTCTTTAAGTGAAGGAATGTAATAACTGTAAGTTGCGCTCTCACTGCCACTGCCGTCACGGCTCATGGACGCATCGCGCCAATTAACGTTGTCATCCTGCAAGCGCAGGTTTATCGAACCGGGAATCGCATTCACCACCCGCGCGATGATGGTAACGCTGTCTCCTCGCTGCAATTCCAGATCGCCAGGCTCTACAGTTATCTCAATATCAGGCAGCACCTGCGCCAGCGGAACCGTTTCGTTAATAGCAAAAGGCCAGATTAGCCGACTGCCGGCGGTAAACAGGACGTCGGAGCTGAGAAATATCGCCAGCACAATGGCAACCACTGTGGTGGCCGAACCGAATGAAACCCAGGATCCGCGCGCCGGGGTAACAGAGGCTACTCTCTCCTGCTGTTGCTGCACATGCTCTTGAGCATCCTGCCACAGCTGTCGAATAAACTGTTGTGAAACACCGCGCTTACCATTGATCAAATCTTCGTCGCTGAATTCCAGTGAAGTTAGCAACCGTTGTTCAAGATCCGGTATATGATCCTCGACATAGTGAGCCAGCCGGCGATCATCAGTGTGGCGCCGGCCCAGTACTTGAAAGAATCGCCAGAACAACAAACCAAGGGCCGCAACAGAAATCACAAACAACAGTGTGGTGGACGCTTTATTCAGCGCCATCCAGGCCTCGATGGCGCTGAATAATAAGATCAGCACTGAAAAAGCAATAACAAAGAAACTCACCTGCTTGAGAATAAACAGGTTGTTGCGACGACGGCGAAGATTGTTCAGGGTTTCGCGAAGGCTATCGAATGTGGGAGACGACATAGGGGCTCTTCTGGCTGCTGTTAATAAAGAATTGCTTACGCTTGTTGTTCCTCGATTTCAAACGTCCGAAAGTAAGTAGTCGCCGGTTCTCACCGCGATTTGATACCAATAGGCACCACTTCTACTAACCGCAAACACACGCAGATTGTTTCCGTCGTTCGAGCATAACCACCCGATGAACTATCCCATTAACTAACCCAGAAATGCAAGGGCTTATAAGTGAGAAAGCGGACAAAAACCCCACCCCATCAGCTAGTCGGAATAATGTCAGAATTTGGCGGAAAAAAACCCGATTCCTGCCAGCCATAGCCAGAGAATAAATAGTGGCCAGGCAATGTTATTAATCCCTGATTACTATCAATTCGCTGAATATCGGCTACTGACAGCCCATTTCTTGCGGACGATAATAGATGGAATCTTGCGGAAATACCCGAATACCGCCGCGTTTCACCGCTTCCATCAACTGCGGAAAATTGCGATGCTTCTTGATATCCCGCAAGGTTGTCATCGTAGGTCTTGGTAATATCAGGGTTTCTGCTTCAGCTTCTGCCAAGGCAGCGCGCGCTGTAATCCAACGATGTTCGAGAATTTCATCATTGTCGACGACTACGGATACCGGCTCAGAAAGCGGACAAATAAAGAACCATGTACAGAATCGTCTGGGCAAACGCGGGGGAGTTGTCCAGTGGGCGGTATGCACTAACTGCTTCTCATCAATATCGACTCCCGCTTCTTCCCTGGTCTCTCTTACCGCCGCACGTAGTGCCGCCGGGTATTCCAGAGCCCCGCTGGCTTGATCGAAATCCTCAGCATCAATTCGGCCGCCGGGAAACACCCAGTGTCCGCCATGGAAAACCAGACTGGAGTTCCTGCGCAGCAGCAACACTTCCAGATCTGCCTTATCGTTAGTTTCTCGCAGCAAAACGACGGTCGCTGCAGGCACGGGTTCCATGTCACTCATACAATACTCTCGAGAGTGGGTGTTTTCTTGCCATGATCTATTAAGAAAACGCTGATACTAACTAATTTCGGCCAGGGGCCCACTAATTCAATGCCCACTCACTACAAAACCCCTATTAGATATCGCCTCGCGCAGCGGCTAGCGTTGCAGCAAGCCGGCCATCAGCATAGAATTCGGCCAGTTTTTAACATTGATCACGGCAGATAATGAAATCGAACAAATGAGGATTCAGCATGAAAATTGGTTTTGAAGACCGCGTTGCAATAGTTACCGGGGCTGGCGGAGGCCTCGGCAAACAACATGCACTTGAGTTAGGTCGTCGTGGCGCTAAAGTCGTGGTCAACGACCTGGGCGGCGCCGTTGATGGCAGCGGCAGTTCAGGCTCCGCTGCAGAACGGGTTGCGCAGGAGATCTGTGACAATGGCGGTACTGCCATCGCCAATGATGCTTCCGTTACCGATCTTGACGCGGTGCAGACCATGGTCGACGAAGCGATGGCAAAATGGGGCCGCATTGACATATTGGTGAACAACGCCGGTATTTTGCGCGACAAGACTTTTTCCAAACTGGAACTGGAAAATTGGCATGCCGTAATCGATGTGCACTTAACGGGAAGCCTGAATACCACGAAATGTATTTGGCCAATAATGATCGAGCAGAATTACGGTCGGATAGTGATGACCACATCAACCTCTGGATTATTCGGCAATTTCGGCCAGAGTAATTATGCGGCGGCCAAACTTGGCCTGGTGGGTTTTATGAATACGCTGCGCTTTGAGGGCGCTAAATACAATGTTTATACCAATGCCATAGCCCCAATTGCGGCCACCCGAATGACCGAAGAGTTACCGGGCTTTGAAGGCAGCGCAGAACGCCTGGCGCCGGAGTTGGTGACGCCTGCCGTGGTTTTCCTGTGCTCGGAGAAAGCACCAAACGGCCGCATTATCCAGGCTTCTGGAGGGCGCTATTATTCAGCCGATGTGCGGGAAAATATCGGCGTCGATCTGGGCCTCAATGCCAGCGTTGAAGATATTGAAGCGAATATCGATAACATTCTCGATATGAGTAGTAATGCAGGGATTCTTGAAAGAATCCCCCATCGCTAAAACCTGCCGCTAAGCAGATCAGGCATCGCTTGCCTGGTCTGCCAACACTTGCTTGATAGAAGCGCGCTGATCCATAAGATCCAGCAGGGCTTTAATATTCGGCACTTCATTCAACGCGTCCCAGCCCAAAGATTTTTTACAGGCCATAGTGGCGACACCAACGCTAAATCGAAAATAGAAATCTGCATAGCTAATTTCTTCACCGGCGAGGTAGGGGCTAAATTTTCCCAGACTGGCGAGGGAGGCAAAGCCTCTATTTAACAAAGCTCTTACCGCGGTTTTTTCTTCGTCACTGGCGGGTTTGCCAAAGAAGGCGTCTCCATAGAGACGACGCGCAGGTAATTCTATATACAATTCAAGATGCCGGATCAACTCTTGCACCTTGGCTTTGGCGAATGGGTCCTCTGGATAGAAGGAGGGTCCTTCTCCCAAGGCATCCAGATAATCAATCATCACACCGGTTTCCGTCAGGAAGCCTTGGTCAGTCTCCATACAGGGCACCTTGCCCATCGGACTCTTGCTGATCAGCTCTGCTTCCTGATTAGGCAGTACATGAACTTCTTCAAACGCCATACCCTTTTCTATCATCACGGCCTTTACCATGTTGTAATAGTTACTGTAGGTCATACCGTGCAATTTAATAGTCATTGTCTATCCCCCTTTTGCAGATTTGTTTCGATTACAGTAGCGTGATTCTGCTGGATTATCAGCCCTGGCCGATGAACTGGAAGAGGGAAGCTACCTTGTTGTCCAGTAATTTGCAAAATATCCTGAACCCGCGAGACAAATCAACGAGCCGGATTAAAGCCACGCTGATTTTCAACAACGAGTAAATCTTTATGCGCGGCAAAATTCTGCTGTTATCCGCCTATGATGCAAGCAGCCATAAGCAGTGGCGTGAACGACTGGCCTCGATGTTTCCACAACATGACTGGACACAATTGGCGCTGCCTCCCCGTCATTTTAACTGGCGCATCCGTGGCAACAGTTTGCAGTGGGGTTTCGGAGAATTTGATGCACTGCACACGCAATATGACTTACTCATAGCGACTTCGATGGTTGATCTATCCAGCTTACGCGGATTCCTGCCCTGTCTTGCCCAAATTCCAAGCATGGTCTATTTTCACGAAAATCAATTTGTCTACCCTGCCGGCGTTAAGCAACGAAAAGAAAACGTCGAACCGCAACTCATTCCCCTGTATGCCGCACTTTGTGCCGATGCGGTGATTTTTAACAGCGAATACAACCGCCGCACTTTTTTAGCAGGGGCCAGACGTCTTTTCCAAAAACTGCCGGATGACTTAGCAACAACTCTATTGCCACGGCTGGAAAAAAGTGAAGTTATTCCCGTGCCGCTTCCGGTCATTGACACCCCCTCGCAGACAACAAGCGATAACAGCCTGTTGGAGGTCATTTGGAATCACCGCTGGGAATATGACAAAGACCCCGGCTTATTATTGCAAGTGGTGCGTCTGATCACTGAGGGGAAAATACCTATCCGCCTGCATATTGTAGGCGAGCAATTCCGTCTGAGACCCGCGGAATTTGAGCAAATGCAAGCGCTACTCAGACAACATGCGGCTACATTAAACAGAGCCGAAGGTGAATTTGGTTTTATTGACAATCGGCAAGACTACTACGCCCTGCTGCAGCGTGGTGACGTAGTGCTATCCACGGCCTTGCATGATTTCCAGGGCCTCGCTCTGCAAGAGGCTTGCGCGTTTGGCTGCACTCCCCTGGCCCCCGACAATCTGGTGTATCCAGAATATCTTGCGGCACAGTTTTTATACCCGGCGCAGAATCAGACTGACAGTGCGGCACAGCACATTTTTAGCCGCTTGGCTGAATGGCTGAAAATAAAACTCGCCGGTGCCGACTTACCCAAAGCCGATTTAAAAGAATTTTCCCAGAGTGAATTACAGGCGAAATATGCAGCGGTCTTTTCACGGTTAATGATTCAGCGCTGATTTAATCGATCGAAGTCGGGGTGTTTGAAAAAGTATGAAGAGTGGTCGCTGGAAAAACTACTACTGAAAGTGCGCCGTATTTATTGCACCTGCTCCACTAACGGGAAAACTATTTCCTGACCTATCTGAATGCGATTGAAATCCAGACCGGGATTGTATTGGCGCAACAGCCAGATAGGGGTCGAGTAGCGATTTCTCGCGATATTCCCGACATTGTCATTCCTTTTCACCTGGTATTGCTCCACGTTCTGAATACGATAATTGCTAAAAAATTCCCGTTGCAATCTGGAGTGAAATTCTCGTCGTTTTAATTCGAACTCGGCAATATTAACCCTGGAAAAATCCAGCCGCAGGCGCTTGCCAATAATCACCGGATCCTGGTAAGCCAAATTATTCAATCTACGAATATCCCAGGCGCGAAGGCCTAACCAATCGGCGAAATGCCCCAGCGTCTCTGACGCCTGAATTTCAACGGTGTTATTGCTGGCGACAGTGTAATCCGAGGGATCGGCCGATAGCGCTTCGGTCAACTGCTCATTGCTTTCAGCAACGTCCAGCACCGGATCAAGGGCAACGGCCGCACCTTGTTCATCGCTTACCGGTATATCCAATTCCTGGTTATCCGGCAGCACGGCGGCGGGCGGCAGCTGTTCTTCGTTAAAGGCCAGCCGCGGTGTAATAACTGGTGGCGGCAACTCTGCCACCGGTACAATTACCTCAACGATCGGCGTCGGGGCGCTGATTTCGATCTCCAGATCTTCGACCCGATTTTCTACTACCGCGGCTTCTGATTCCTCAGCGAACTGAACCTGAACCGGCGGAAGCGGAATTAAATTGGCGGCTATCACGGCTCCTCGCTCGGATTCGAATCCCGGCAGAGTGATTTGCTGACCCGGATAAATCCGGTGTGGATCCTGGATACCGTTAATCCCGAGCAATGACTGCTCGGTAAGCCCGTAGCGGGCCGCAATAAGTGAAACCGTATCACCACGGCGAACTGTGTAGATACCATCACGCGGAGCCGCTTGGGCAAGCTCCGCCGGCCGGGAGGAGGCGACATCATCCTGCGGCAGTAACAGTCGCTGGCCTATCTGAAGTCTATCCCGACTAGCCAGCTGATTCAGCGCCGACAGGCGAGAAACACTGGTATGAAATCGGCTGGCGATTACCGACAGACTGTCACCACGCTCGACAACATAGGCTATATCAGGCGTTTGTACATCGAATTTAAAATCACTCGCCACCATAGCCAGCAAGTTGCCCTCTGGTATCGCCGCCTCTCTCACTTTCATCACGAAGCCTTTGGGAATTCGTTTATTACCTTCCCATACCACCGGTCGCAGTGCGCGATTATCCTCTTTTAATTGTTCCAGGCTGATACCAATTGAACTGGCGAACACTTCCGCATCGATAAAGGCATCGGTTTCAACTTCTCGAAAATCGGGGGCAGCATTCAAACGCACATCACCAAAATAGCGACGCGCATCATTCTCTACTTGCAGCACCGCAAGGAATTGTGGATAGAAATTTCTGGAAGCAAAGCCAAAGGCTCGGCCCTTGTAGTTGGCGATTATCTCTTCAATAGCGCTGGTTTTAGTCTCGCGCACCGCTCTGGCGATGCCGGCGGCGCCATGATTATACGCCGTAAGCGCCAACGGCCAGGAACCCAGGACACTGTAGTTATACTCCAGCAAACTCATGGCCGCATTAGTGGCCATATAGGGATCCATCCTCTCGTCCACGATGTGGTCGATACGCATAAATCGCTGACCGGTGCCGCGAGTAAATTGCCACATGCCAGCGGCCGAAGCACTGGAATAGGCGCCAGGATTAAACGATGACTCGACATGGGGAAGCACCCCCAACTCTATTGGCAAACCTTTTTCTCTAATCACGGTGTTTATATGCGCTCGATAGGCGCCCGAGCGTTGCAGGCCGCTGAGGAAGCGGTCAGATTGCCCCAGTTGCCAACGCACATTGGATGCTGCCGCGCGCAAAGTTTGATTACTCACATCCGCAGGCCAGGACGCCAGGGTTGCGGCCTGACTCTGGCTAAGCTGGTCCCTTTTCCCCGTGGCCAGGGCACGTAAATCTTCTTGAATGGCCACGCGTCTGGCTTCTATCGTGCGCCGCTCTAATGGCAAGGAAGTATAAATCACCCCCAGGTTCTGCGAGTCATGCAAAAATCCACTCTGGGTATCAACCTCGGTATAGACTCTCACCCAGAAATTTATCGCGGGCTCTAATTCGGCCGGACGGGGAAATAACTCGCCACTCTGCGCCACAGAATAGGCGGGCAGGAAAGCCAAAAGAGTCAGCACACAGAGGAATAAGGATCGCATAAGAAGGGTATCGGCAAGAAAGCAGATTGCCTGTATTGGTGATTTATTAATTTTTCCTGCTGTAATCAAGATGAAAACCAGCCCCGTTATTAGCATTCAGAATTTACCGGCTAGAACATAGCAATAATGCGCAATATCGCCAAGTGCTATTTCACTCGAGTCTCGACGGATTTGCAGCTGTGATACAACTGTTTTACCGCAGATTAGGCAAGCCCGCCCATTCATTCAGCGGCTGGAGTTTGGCTTCTCTCTAGCCGGTAGCCGGTAGCCGGTTATTGAAAAGTTCTCAGGCGAGTGCAAGACAGGGCAAGACAGGGCAAGACAGGGCAAGATATGGCGAAAAAACGGAGTTTACACGGTGTAAATGAGCATTTTGAGCCACGCAATAACGCCGTATTGTGCCGGCTGTGCGTTTTTCAACAGCCTGCTAAGGCAAATTATCAAGCTCAGCACCTTCCTTAACCGGAAGCATCAAGTCTTCACGGGTAACATTCATATAAAGAATGACATTGGAGGCGATATAAATTGAAGAATAGGTGCCGGTCACCACACCGATTATTAACGCGATCGCGAAGCCCTGAGTGGACTCACCACCGATAAACAAGATCGAAAGGAGTACTAGCAGAGTCGTCAATGAAGTAATCAAGGTTCTACTCAGTGTCTGATTGAGCGCGGTATTCACCATCTCAATTGACGAGCCTTTACGCATGCGCCGGAAGTTTTCCCGGATGCGATCAGACACCACAATGGTATCGTTTAGGGAATAGCCAATAATCGCCAGCAATGCCGCCAGCGTATTGAGATTAAACTCCATGCGAAACACCGAAAAGATTCCCAGCGTAATAATCAAATCATGAGCCAGAGCTACTACGGCACCGACTGCAAATTTGAACTGAAAGCGCACGGAGATGTACGCCATGATTATTCCAAGCGCCACCAACATTCCTATCCCGCCACTCTCAGCAAGTTCCGAACCCACCTTCGAACTCACATAATCAGAGCCCAGCAAAGTGACCTCGCTCGAACTGTTGCTGCCTAATAATGCGGCTATTGTTTCGCCCACTACCGCCGCCTGAGCTGCTTGATCGCCAATTGCGACATTCTCATCGACCGCCAATATAACCCTGATTTCTCTGTCCGAGCCGAAACTCACCACTACCGCATCTTCATAACCATTGTCATCCAGGGTTTGATTGACCTCGCTCATCACCACAGATTCGGAATAACCCAGACGCACCGAAGTCCCACTGGTAAAATCCAGCCCGAGTTCCAGCGAATTAACCGCCAGTGAAATAATTGAGATGACTACCAGCGCTGCCGAGGCGAACCCGGCTATTCTGCGCTGTCCCATGAAATCAATTTGTTTTTCTATCAACATAAATTCAATCTATTATTTGTCAAGCGAGTTAACCAGCATCCAGGGTTTCTGAATACATAGCGAAAGGTTTTGTTCTATTTTTCTGACCAGCAATCATGCTTGTGCGACCACGGGTTTTATCGACCCCCCGATGGAAAGTGTTTTTACCGACTTCCCACCATAGACAAGGTTAATTATTGCCCTGGTTCCAACAATGGCCGTAAACATCGAGGTGATAATTCCAATCATCAGGGTGATGGCAAAGCCTCTGACCGGGCCCGTACCAATCGAATACAATACGGCCGCCACCAGAAAAGTGGTCAGGTTGGCATCCAGAATAGTGGTGAAGGCGCGGTCATAGCCTGCATCAATCGCCTTCTGCGGTGAAAAACCATTGGCCAGTTCTTCCCTTATGCGGGTAAAGATCAGCACATTCGCATCCACGGCCATCCCCACGGTTAACACAATGCCGACAATCCCCGGCAGCGTAAGCGTGGCAGGGATGATTGAAGACATCACTGCGATAATCATCAGTATATTCATGATTAATGCGGCGTTAGCCGCCAGACCGAAGACGCGGTAATACGCCGCCATAAACAACACCACCAGGGCGGCGGCCACCTGCACACCTAAAATTCCCGCCTCCTTATTTTCCTGCCCCATGGAAGGCCCGATAACCGATTGCTCGACAATAGTCATCGGTGCCGCCAGCGATCCGGATCTTATCAAAGGGGCCAGGTCACTCGCTTCACGAGGACTCAGTCCGGTAACACTAAACTGACGACCAAGGGCAGAACGAATAACCGCATGCATTATCAGCTCTTTCTCTTCGTAAAATTCTGTCTCTTCTACTGCTTCACCCGCTTCATTTATCGAAGTAACCGTTCGTGATTTTGTTTCGATCAGCAAGACGTCCATCAGCCGACCCACATTATCTCGGGTTATGCGATTAATCTGATTGCCACCCTGGGCGTCGAGATTCAACAATACTTGCGGCTGGCTATTTTGATCGAGAGAATAGACCGCATTACTCACTCTGTCGCCCTGCAGGATAACGTCGTTATCTACGTTAACTGGCACACCTTCATAGGTATAGGTCTCATAGGAGAGACTGGGCGCGCCCAGTTCCGCTTCCAGATGAAACTCAAGTGTCGCGATGCGTTGCAGAATCCGGATCGCCTGAGCGGGATCTTGCAATCCCGGCAGTTCGACAATGATTCTGTCCGACCCCTGCTGTTGTACCGTTGGCTCCGCCACACCCAGTGCATCGACGCGATTCAACAGAGTAGTTCGATTCGCCTGCAGCGTATCTCTTTGAATTTGTAGTGCGGTCTCGGGAGTCATACGCAGATCGAGAATAAATACCCCCTCTGCTTCGCGGCTCTGAATTTGCAGCTCGGGGAAATTGCTGTTTAGCTCGGATCTGGCCTGGCTGCGATCCTCGGTATCGGCAAATCGAACTTCCAGATGTGTATTGCTGACCAGATTCAAGCCGCGACTTCGAATTCTTTGTTCGCGGAGAATGGTTCTGATGTTGCTAAGATTGTCTTCCATGCGTCTTTCTATGGCCGCATCCATATCCACTTCCATGAGGAAATGGACTCCGCCCTGCAGATCGAGACCAAGATTCATCTTGCCGGCACCGATCGCCTGCATCCATCCGGGTGTGGTAGGGGCAAGATTTAGCGCAACAATATAATCATCGGTGAGGGCATCTTCGATCGCCGTCTTGGCACGCAGCTGGTCATCCAGGCTGTTGAGGCGAATATGGATGCTCTCGGAATCCACTTCCTCACCAAAAAAATCGACCTGTGCTGCCTCCAGTGCCGTAGTGATAATCGGCATATCGCCAGCCGTCAGCTCGAGAGATTCATGAGATATCTGCAGTGCCGGGTCATCTGGATAAAGGTTAGGCAGAGAATAAAGCAGCCCCCAAATAACAACTAACAGGATGAGGATGTTTTTCCATGCCGGATATTTATTTAACATAGTAATGTCTACCGGCTTGCGCCGCTCTTCTTTCGCCGGTCTGTTGACTAGCGCTACTGTTGACTAGCGTGTCGCTAGATCTGATTGATTGTTCCCTTTGGCAGGGCGCCCGCGACAGAAGACTTCTGGATGTTTAATACAACGCCTTCCGCGACCTCAACAGCGATATAGTCATCACTGACTTTGGTGACTTTGCCCAGCAAGCCACCCGAAGTCATCACTTCATCCCCTTTCGAGATGCCGCTAATCAGTTCCTTGTGCTCCTTGGCCCGTTTCGACTGCGGGCGCCAAAGTATCAGGTAAAACAATAGAAACATGCCGCCGAACAAAATCAGGTTATAAGTCGTACTCGCTTGCCCAGACTCCTGAGCATAGGCTGTGGAAAATAATAGATTCATGAATAATTCTCTCGGAGAAGTAAGATATTTAGCAGACGCTATAAAAGATTCGGGATTGTACCCTTCTTCTATGGGCTTCTATATTGTTTTCGCTCCAGTTTTTCTCTGGTGGCCAGCGCACGGCCTCCCCAACACCTTCAAATATAGTTGGGATTAAAGCTGTAGATTCAAGCCTCTACGCCGGCTTTTTCTGCCAGTTTTTGCTGATCTGACTGAAACTGACTGATAAAGGCGGTCAATCTACCCTGTTCTATGGCCTCGCGCAAACCCGCCATGAGCTGCTGATAGAAATGCAGATTATGGATAGTATTCAGCTGCGCGCCCAATATTTCTCTGCACTTATCCAGATGGTGCAAGTAAGAGCGAGTGAAATGCTGGCAGGTATAGCAGTGGCAGTTTTCATCCAATGGACCCGTGTCCTGACGATAGCGGCGATTTCGCAAGCGCAACAGGCCTTCTGAGGTAAACAGATGGCCATTACGGGCATTGCGGGTCGGCATTACGCAATCGAACATATCGATGCCGTGATTGACCGCATGCACGATGTCGGCTGGTGTACCTACACCCATCAAATAGCGTGGTTTATCGGCCGGCATTTGCTCGGCGCACTGCTCTATAACTGCGGCCATCTCCTGCTTCGGTTCGCCGACTGAAAGCCCCCCTAGCGCATAACCATCGAATCCCAATTCCAGCAAGCCCTGCAGAGACTGTTGTCGCAGCGATGCATACATGCCGCCCTGCACAATACCGAACAGGGCAGCGCTATTGTCTCCGTGGGCTTGCTTACAGCGTGCGGCCCAACGTAATGACAACTGCATCGAATCGTTCGCCTCTGTCTCCGTCGCCGGGTAGGGAGTACATTCATCGAACACCATGATGATGTCAGCACCGAGTTTATGCTGAATTTCAATGGCATTCTCCGGGCCCAGAAAAATATCAGCCCCATCAATTGGCGATTTGAAATTTACCCCTTGCTCGGAGATCTTACGCATCTCCCCCAGGCTAAAAACCTGAAATCCCCCCGAGTCGGTGAGAATCGGCCTTTGCCAGGCAGTAAAGTCATGCAAATCTCCATGCTTGAGAATAGTTTCGGTGCCGGGACGAAGCATCAGGTGGAAGGTGTTGCCAAGAATAATGTCAGCGCCGGTCTCTCTTATCTGATGCGGATTAAGGCCCTTAACGGTGCCGTAAGTTCCCACCGGCATAAAGGCGGGAGTCGCCACCTCGCCACGGGGAAATTGCATGCACCCGGTGCGCGCCTTGCCGTCGGTGGCGCTTACTTGAAACTGCATATGACAATTGGACATAGGGATCGCTAACTATTGTTCTCTGTTTCTGTAATCTATCTGCGCTTGCTGCTAGTGTTCACGGGTGGCGCGAAATTCAATTTCGGGCCAACGCTCTTCCATCAGACTGAGATTGATTCGCGTAGGAGCGAGATAAGTGAGATAGCCACCGCCATCTATCGCCAAATTATCGTGCGCCTTCTTGCGAAATTCTGCCAGTTTGATCTTGTCATCGGAATCTACCCATCGCGCCACATACACACTAATCGGCTCATACAGGCAATCTACCTTGTATTCATCTTTGAGGCGAAACGCCACCACTTCAAACTGTAGCACTCCAACCGCGCCAACAATCAGATCATTGTTTTTCAACGGCATGAAAAGCTGAGTAGAACCCTCTTCAGACAATTGAGTCAGGCCTTTCTGTAATGCCTTAAGCTTCAAGGGATCATTCAGGCGTATGCGCTTGAACAACTCTGGCGCAAAATGTGGGATGCCGCGAAATTTCAGCTCTTCGCCGGCGGTGAAGGTATCTCCAATCTGCATTGTGCCGTGATTGTGCAGGCCGATTATATCGCCAGATACGGCTGTTTCAGCCTGCTCCCGGTCACCGGCGAGGAAAGTGACCGCATCAGTCACCTTCACATCTTTTCCCAGGCGGGTATGGCGCATTTTCATACCCCGCTTATACGCGCCGGAACAAATTCTCAGAAAGGCAATGCGATCGCGATGTTTGGGATCCATATTGGCCTGGATCTTGAACACGAAGCCAGTAAAGTCACTTTCCTTGGCAGCAACTACTCTTGATTCAGTTTCTCGATTCCGTGGCGCGGGGGCCCATTCAACAAAATCATCCAGCATTTCCTTAACACTAAAATTGCCTAGCGCCGTTCCAAAGTAAACATGGGTCAGCTCACCCTTTAAGTACGCCTGCTTGTCAAACTCATGACTGGCACCTTTAACCAAGTCAATTTCATCTCTAAAATCGCTCGCATAACTCCCAAGCAAGTTGGTTACTTCAGGATTGTCCAGTCCTTGTATGAGAACCTCATCAGGAATTCTACTCCCCTGCCCTTGCTGATAAACATGAACCGTATCGGTGTAGAAGTTATAGACACCCTTAAATTCCTTTCCCATACCAAGCGGCCAGTTAATGGGCGCGCACTTAATCTTCAGTACATTTTCTATCTCATCAAGAATTTCAATCGGCGCGCGAATATCCCTGTCCAACTTATTAACGAAGGTAAAGATTGGCGTATCACGCAGTCGACAAACCTCCATCAATTTGACTGTGCGTGCTTCGACGCCCTTTGCTCCATCTACTATCATTAGAGCGGAATCTACAGCGGTCAGCACGCGATAGGTATCTTCCGAAAAATCTTCATGCCCCGGCGTATCGAGCAGATTTACCACTCTATCTTTGTAGGGAAACTGCATCACCGAAGAGGTTACAGAAATTCCGCGCTGCTGTTCCATCGCCATCCAGTCCGAAGTCGCATGGCGGTCAGACTTCTTACCCTTAACCGTTCCAGCGACTTGAATCAGGTTGCCGAATAACAACAATTTTTCGGTAATAGTGGTTTTGCCCGCATCCGGGTGCGAGATAATAGCCAGGACTCGGCGTCGCCCTATTTCCTCATTGAGAGTTCTTGTAGTCATAGTTCTGCTATTTATCGCTGCCACAGAGGTGGATGAAAATAAGAAGTAAATCGCCCTATTCAGGCTTATGCTGGAGCTATCGCTGCAATCACGGCGCTACAGTGCCCTAAAAACCGGCGCGATTATAGCAGCTGCGGACATTAGTAGGGAAACCGATCCACTATCAAGCCGTCCTAGATTTGATCTTTGGCTAAACCCCCAGTTGCACTACAATAAGCCCGGATTCATCCAATGAAAGACCCGAATTGAACCGAGGAACCCGCCAATGGACTTTACATTGTCCGAACAACAACAAGCCTTGCAACAGTCAGTGCGGCAGTTTGCACAGAAAGAATTGCCAGAAATTGCCCGTCAGGTAGAAGAAACCGATGAACCGCCTGGCATTGAGTTACGCCGACGTTACGCCGAATTAGGTTATCTTGGGGTCAACCTTGACAGTCAATATGGCGGCGCCGGCATGTCTCATCTGGATGCGGTGTTAGTGCTGGAAGAAATCGCCAAGATTTCGATCGCCGTAGCCTTCCCGATTTTCGAATCCTGCTTCGGTCCCAGCCTGGCCATTGCCCACTTTGGCAGTGAATCGATGCGAAACGCAATCTTGCCGAAGGTGTGTTCAGGCGAGATCGTGGTTGCAGTATCCATGTCAGAAGCGAATGCCGGCTCTGCCCTTACTGACTTAACTACCCAGGCACGCGTCGAAGCTGATCGGGTTGTTTTAAATGGCAGCAAACGCTGGTGTTCCGGCGCCGGCCACTCAGAGTCTTATATAGTCTACTGTCGCATGGATAAGATAAGCGGAGCCAAAGGCATTGGCGCCGTATTAGTGCCAATGGGAACTAATGGATTCAGTTTTGGCAAGCGAGACCATCATATGGGATTTCGAGGAGTTTACAGCGCCGACATGTATTTCGACAATGTCGAAGTACCGCTGGATAATATCCTGGTGCCCGCCGGCGGCTTTGGTAAATTGATGGACGCCTTCGACCTGGAACGCTGTGGCAACACGACAATGTCACTGGCAGTGGCACAATCGGCTTTCGATTTCGTCCTCGACTATTGTCAACAGCGTCAACAATTCGGCAAGCCTCTGATCGATTTTCAAGCAGTGCAAATACAAATCGCCGAAATGAAAATGAAGCTGGAAGCGGCTCGACTGCTACTCTATCGCGCAGTGGTGAACGCCGAGAAAGGCCTACCCTCTATCGCAGAAAGTTCGGTAGCGAAGTGCTTTGCCAACGAAACTGTCCGCGAGGTAACCGGCAAGGCGATGCAATTGATGGGTGGCTACGGTTACTCTAAGGAATTTCCGCTGGAACAGAAGCTTCGCGATGCATGGGGCTGGGGAATAGCGGGCGGTGCAATCGACATTCAAAAAGTGAATATCACTTCGGCGCTAGTCGGCAGGCGATTTAATCAGCGCGCCAGCTAGAATGCCAAGGCGCTCTAGCAGCTTGTTGAAAAGCTCTCAGGCGAGTGCAAGACAAGGCAAAATTTGGCGAAAAAGCGGAGTTTACACGGCGTAAATGAGCATTTTGAGCCAAATTTTAACGCCGTATTGTGCCGGCTGTGAGTTTTTCAACAGCCTGCTAGTGCAGAACTGTACTGTCTGGCTTAACCTTATTTTCGGCAAATTCAGGATGCAACATATCGCCACGTTTGACCAATAACAGATCATGACGACTAAGGCTGTCATATTCATCGGTGGAATGAACATCAATATCATCCAACAGCACGCAGACAACATCATCATCTTCAATATCAACGACAATACAGGGCTTAAAGCCAATGACTGTATTTAATGAGGCCAGTGCACCAATTTCACAACTGTGGACGGGGTAGTAAGCTTCAGCTTTATTAAGCAAGCCATAAGAAGTAAACGCGACACCATAACCAGCGGCGGCTACGATATGAATGATGTCGATAATATCGGGATCTGCCAGATCGATGCGGACCGTATCCGACATCGGCTGTTTTTTACTCAGCTGTTTCTGATTAACAAGCTTGAGGAACAAGCTTATGTCCTCCTGATTCCACTCGAGGGTTTCTTCCTTTTCTGAGCGAGTGCTATCGGAAGACAGGCTTACCACAGATGTTTCGATGGTGAGGTCACTGATTTCTGTTTCCGGCGGGCAGGGAACTACCAGAGACACGGAGCAGTAGCCTTCACTACTTTCGGCGCCTAGGCGCCACAAAAATGGGATTTCGGCGGTTAGCTCAATCATAGTAAACTGCTAAATAACATAGAATGGTGCCGCTAAAGATATCACATTCCGCGCATTGGCAGAATCTCATTGTTCAAACAAGCTCAAACCAGGCGGATTTGGAAGAACACAGCCACTTACAGTGCTATGCTCAGGATGTCTCCAGCTAGCTTACTTAAGCCTTTGATCGAGTTGAAAATTTCGAAGACCGAATTATTTGGTCTTTTTCCACAGAATCTGTGGATAAGTTAGTGCATAAATCCTGAAAATTCGCCGCGAAGCTCGAAATCATGCCTCGAGCAGACAGATTGATCACTTTTTGACCAATGACGAATTTCCTTTTATTTCAATGAGTTAACTGTTTTAGAATGTTAGGTTAAAATTTAAACCCCATTATTATTAGGGTTTTTCGACACCGGGGTCATTTTTGTGCATAAATTATCGAGTTAAATGCTTTTCTCAAAATAATTCCTTTTGTTTATTACTGTTTTTATTGAAGTTTTTGAATCTATAGTACCGCTCGTTCTTAAAGATTTTCTGTAAGCTGCCGCTAAACAACCGATGAAAAATGGCCTGTATAATTTTCTTCTCTCCCTAAGTCTGTTCTTATTGCTCGTTGCTTTGTTTCTGGGCTGGGGAGTTTTTCGAAAAGACCAACTGGACGATGCGAGTCAGCAATTAGCAATAACCACCTTACAGATCATATTCTCTGCCGAAAACGCCCAATTTCTTGTTGATAATGCCCATCCGGATTACTTGCTTGAAATGTCAGAAGAGTCATTGAACAAGTACATTGCCTCCACCCGGCGCATTCTCGGCCCGCTAAATGCCATAACCGCTATTCGAGGAGCATCTGGCGTATCGCTCAATCCTTTCGGCAGAGGCTCCACAAGCTCAAACTATGAAGTTGATCTGGCCTTCGCTGACGGTCAGGTTACAGCTCTGGTCAGTATGATTTACCAGCAAAGAAAGTGGCAATTTACGGATTTCGTATTGGAGTCAGAACTACTGGTTGATTAGTTATTTCAGGCGGCTAGCCAGAGCCAGTTAAGCAGGCGCTTGTGGTCCGGCGGCACGACAGAAGAATAAGCGCGTGCCAGACATGGGTATTGCGCGATTTGGCATAATTTTCATGGATTGTTTTCGACGCGAAGAGTTTTCGCTTAGCGCTTATTCCGATACCACCCGCAGCAGCTGCAAATAGTCGCTGATTCCCTGAAATATTTTTTCTATCGCATCTTGCTTCATGGTCAGCATGCCGTCGTTAAGCGCTTGGTGGCGTATCGTGTCCAAATCCGCCCTTTTGTAGATCAATGCTTGCAGCTCATTAGTACCAATCAATAATTCATGAATACCGGTTCGCCCCTTATAGCCGGTACCACCACAAACTCCACAGCCAACAGGTCCATTTAGTTCAACGCTTTCCAGGTCATAACCCAACTCCATGAACTGATCACGACCATAAGTGTCAACTAAATGGTTTAGCTCTTTCTCATCCGGCTTGTAAGGCTGCTTACACTTGGAACAGAGGGTTCGCATCAATCGTTGCGCCAAGACTCCCAGTAATGCGTCCGAAAAATTAACCGGATCCAGACCTAAATCTAATAGTCGAGTGATGGTTTCGGGAGCAGAGTTCGTATGCAATGTGGAAAATACCAGGTGACCCGTCAATGATGCTTCGACACCAATACTGGCTGTTTCATGATCTCGCATCTCACCAATCAATATTACATCCGGATCTGCGCGCAAAAACGCGCGCATCGCGGTAGCAAAGGTAAAATCAATTTTGGGTAACATCTGCACCTGTTGTAAACCCGGCTGAGTAATCTCCACCGGATCTTCGGCGGTCCAGATCTTACGCTCTGGCTTATTAATATGACCTAACACGGCATGCAGAGTGGTCGTCTTACCAGAGCCCGTAGGGCCAACTACCAGAAACAGTCCGTGGGGGTTAGAAGAGAGCGCTACTATTTTTTCATAGTTCGGTTGGCTCAAATTGAGTTTGTTAAGCGGCATAGCACTCCCTGCCGCCAAGAGTCGGAGTACCGCGCTCTCTCCCTGCACAGTAGGCACTGTCGCGACACGAAGCTCTAGCTTTTGACCCCGAATCTTAAGTTTACATTTTCCATCTTGAGGCAATCGTTTCTCTGAAATATCCAATCTCGATATAACCTTGATCCGCGCGATAAGCGCCGCGCAATGCTCTTTCGGAATTTTCAATAACTCGCGACAAATGCCATCTACCCGGATTCGCACACCACCCGCTGCCTCGTCTTTTCCAGGCTCGATATGGATATCTGAAGCACCGAGTCGATCTGCCTCAGTGATAATACGGTTAACTAATTGAATAATGCCGGAAGTGGCAGCGAGATGTTCGTCTTCCTCGTCTTCCTGGTCGACTCTAGAGATCTCAACTCCACTCTGATCACCGAGCGTAGAAAACACATCATCAAATCCCGCTTCCATAATGGCTTCTGCATCACCGGTCAGATATTGCAAAATATGTTCAGGTAAACCGACTCGAAATGCATAGTTGCGCGCATTAACAACACCTTGAATTTCCATGATGCGCTGATAATCCGACGGGTCATCGATTAGAATCACCGCTTCCTCTTTATCACCAGCAACAGGTAGCCAAAGATTTTTGCGCAAATAGCTCGCCCCAATATTTTCCAACAGGTCCACCGGCAACTTGTGATCAGGGTCATATTTCATATAGGGAACACGATAATAATGTTCCAGAGATTTACCGATGGTGTCCGCCTCGACATTAAATTCTTCCATCAAGACGCGAGTAACAGAGCCGCCGTACAAAGACACGCTATTCTGCAGATCTACCAATTCGACGCCGCTAATCTTGCCCTTCTGCACCAGGTAATCATAGGGCCCCTGAGTGCTCTGCAAAGATGATCTGAATTGCTTGGCCAGCATCTGACTGACCATCATTGCGTGTTTTAAATCTTTCTTGGTGAATTCCCTGTCACCTTCAAAATTAATTAGCTGCATAACACCCAGCAGGATTTCGTCCTTGATGGGTAAAATGATCATTGATTTTACTTTCCAGCCTTTGGCCTCACTAAAACGCTTGTCGAACAGCAATCGCGGATGAATATCGGTCAACTCAGCGCTATCAAGCACATTTTTAATAACCAATGCTCTTTGACTAAGCGCAACATAACCCGCGAGAGAGGTTGCACTGAAGGGGACCCTTATCTCTATGGAATCATCATTGTCGGGATCACCACCTTTAAAGCTGGCAAGAATTTCTTTTCCATTGTCCACAGATTGATAGATGGTGAATAATTTCACATCCAACAAATCGAGCAAGTCCTGCTCGACTTCTTTCATCGCGACTTTGAGCTTCTTACTGTATTTCAGGCGCTGATAAATCTTGGCCAAATTGGCGACAAATTCGTCCTTCTGCTCGACGACCGGCGCCGGAGGAATGTCGATTTCAATGTCTGTACTTGTAGTCTTAGTCATAAATTTTCATCGCTTTGCCGCTCTCTCAGACCCGATCTGTAATTGTATCGGCCATGACGATCAATTACTGCTATCGGTAATTACTTCTACGGGCGGCTTATCACCATGGTTTCCAGAGATCTGGCCGATAATCAAGCCTATCATGCCAATTTTCTCAGCCAAATTGCGGAACCACTTCAAAATGCCAGCAATTTTAGCCAGTTTCAACAGGTTTTTACTCCTATTGTTGATGCAATTCCTGCTAGTTCCGGCCGCTCTGGGCCAGTTTCCGCAACTTCCCCAGCCGCAATTGCAATGGCTGGGAGATCGGATTTTCCAAAATGAGTGTAATAAGCAATACCAATGTCTGACTAGCTGGAATGCGGGAGAAGATTTCCCTTCATTGGGTATAGGCCATTTTATATGGTATCGCGAGGGCCAGACTGAAGTATTTGAAGAAACTTTTCCGACACTGCTTGAAACCCTTCAGAACGCGCAATACGCGTTGCCGCAATGGATCGAACAGCTGGATACAGCGGATTCACCCTGGCAGAACCGGGAGCAGTTTCTGGCGGATGTTAACAGCCCAAGAATGCGAGAATTGAGACAGTTCCTCGCCAATACCATGGAGCTGCAGTTAGCTTTCATTGTGCAACGACTGTACGCTAGTGTACCGGAACTCTTGCTTAGCGTGAGCGATGAACAACGAGAGCCTGTTGCTGCCAGCTTCTACCAAATTGCCAACAGCCACCCTCCCTACGGCTTGTACGCGGTTATTGATTATGTCCACTTCAAAGGTACCGGGATGGCAGTCCGCGAGCGCTATCAGGGTGAAGGATGGGGATTACTGCAGGTTCTGTTAGAAATGCAGCTTAAACACCAGGGTGAAGCTGCTACATTAGAAAATTTCGTCGATTCTGCTGCCCGGGTGCTGGAGCGACGGGTGGCTAATTCGCCTGGGGATCGACAAGAACAACGATGGATAGCGGGTTGGAAGAACAGACTATTGAGCTATTTACCCATCGATTCACCGATCGATTGAAAACAGGCTTATGCTGGCAAAAACCAGACTATTCTTGCCGCCGGGCCCAATACGCTTTACCCTTAAGCTTATTCAATGAGCATTATATTCCACCCCTCAGCTGTGTAGTCATCAAGTGAATTTTTATCATGTCTTTTGAGCGCCCCAATATTGCGAAGATGCACGGTTATTCCCCGGGAGAACAAACAGGCTCGGGTGACACCATTAAACTAAATACCAATGAAAATCCGTATCCTGCCAGCCCGGAGGTTGCGGCTGCCTTGCGATCGATCGATGTCGATTCCTTACGGCGCTATCCGGTACCCATGGCTGATGCCTTTAGAGAATCCGCTAGCCGGCTGCATAAGGTATCTCCCAACAATATTATTCCCACCAATGGCAGTGATGAATTATTGCGGTTGGCAATCAGCACCTTTGTCGAGCCAGGCGAAGTTATCGCCGTTACTCAACCCAGCTACTCCCTGTATCCGGTGTTAGCAGAAATACAAGGCTGCAAACTGTTTGAAATTCCATTGCAGGCAAACTGGTCTATGCCGGCGGATTTTTTCCCACAACTGGAAAAATCAGCGGCCAAAATGCTTATCCTGGTAAATCCTCAGGCGCCAACAGGGGGACTACTTTCAACTGAGTACATCGCGCAACTGGCCGCGGATTTTTCTGGTATTGTTTTGCTTGATGAAGCCTATGTAAACTTTGTCGACCCTGAACTTGGATACGATTCCGTCAGCTTGATTAATTGCTGTGAAAATCTGCTGATACTACGCACCTTAAGCAAGGGTTACTCGCTGGCTGGACTACGCTTCGGCTATGGCATCGGAGCCGAATCGTTAATCAACCCTATGATGTTCAAGACGCGAGATAGCTACAACACCGATCACATATCGCAACAGCTGGCAAACGCCGCGCTGAATTCCACCGCGTATTCGAAACAAATTTGGCAACGAGTCCGAGCCGACAGAGAGACTTTGCGAACCCGCCTGAATGAACTGGGACTCGCTACGCCAGTCAGCCAAACAAATTTTTTGCTGTGCCAGGTTCCCGACTCAATCGGCGCCAAAAATCTCTACCAATTACTTAAACAAAGAAACATCCTGGTACGCTATTTCGATCAGGATCAGCTTCGAGACAAGCTGCGTATAACCGTGGGCAAGGAATCAGAGAACCTGGCATTAATTACAGCGATCAAGCAAATCCAGGAGACTTCCCCCTAGCAGGTTCCCTTGCCTGAGATGGTGACAGCCTGCGCATAGTCAAACCTTGGGGCGAGCTCTTTGCGCTGTAGATTGACAAGCACTGGTGTCCGGTTTAGAACCTCATGAACATCAAGCTAATGCGAATGACTTGGCGAAAAGCAGATGGTTGATTCGAAAAACACAGTAGCTTCCGAGCGAGTACATCCATGCCCTACGTGCAAGAAACCCTTGCGCCGAAAAGAAGGAAAAATGGGACCTTTTTGGGGGTGTAGCGGCTTCCCCGATTGCAGAACCACGCTTAATGATCTGGCCGGAAAACCATCCACTGAAATTGATGAGCATTATCGTTGCCCGATTTGTACACGGCGACTGGTAAAAGCAGACAAAGACAAAGGAGACTACTGGTTTTGCAGTGGTTACTCGAAAGGTTGTAAGGTGACTCTAGCCGACCATGACGGCATTCCAGAGGCGGCCTATCGCTGTCAAAAATGCGGCCATCTATTAGTACAACGAAAAGGGAAAAATGGTGTGTTTTGGGGCTGTAGTGAATATCCACAATGTACAGCCAGTCATGCAGATAAAGATAACAGGCCGGCGTTTTGATTTTTTCACTGCTAAAACTACCCAAGAAAACCACCGCGATAATATCCGGTATCGCTATTGCGCTTGGCTCTCTTTGGGGGGTATCAATTTGGCAGGATATTTCCAGAGAGGAAATACTAAATCTGTTGCTGGGAAGCGTATTAATGCTTGGCGGCATTATGCTATCAGCGCTACTACTCCTTATTCTGCTTATCTTATTACGCAAGGTCTTTAGCAAAATTTCGGCATTCATTTCTCGCAAAAATTCGTAATCTTAAGTCAGCGGCAAATCACAGGACATGATTTTCGCATCCTCTCTTCCTTCTTTGCCGGGGTAGTAATTTTTCCTCTCGCCTATCTGTACAAAACCCATGGATCGATACAGCGTAATCGCTGTTTGATTGGAATGTCTGACTTCCAGAAAACAAACTTTTGCTTCCAGCTTTTCAGCCCTGTCCAGCAACAGCTTGAATAATTTCTTGCCATATCCCTGCCTTTGAAAATCCGGCTGCACGCAAAGTGTTAATAGATGGCATTCGCCGATGGCCACGGACATTACCCCATGGGCGACGATTTGTTGTTTGTTGGCCAAAACCCAACATTGATAACCCGCTCGCAGGCAATCGATAAATATTCGTTTGCTCCAGGGATGAGCATAGGCTGCCACTTCGTTTTGTACGACAAGATCTATATCGCTTGAACGCATGCTTCTGGCGAAAAAATTCGTTTCTGGGCTGGAGTTAATCAACATGGCTAAACTACTTGGATACCGCCTCTCAGTTTGATTCTGCGAGCCGCCTTCTTAGCGGCTGCAATTGCTGCCAGACTTCTCTCTTGAGTGCGGGATAGGCCAGCATCGAATGCAGGCTACTGGTCACTGTGATGAAATAATTTGAGTTTGTTGCCGCGAAATCTCTACTCTCGGTTCCGTCTAACGGCCGCACCAGCAAGCTATCTACCTGAGCCGAGAACACCAGGAGATTAGCAAATCGATCTGTCTCATGGCGCATTTGCACAAATCCTGAAAGCGCTCTCTTTGCTTCTTCTGCTGGATCGTTTTTCATCGATAAGCCCGCCGCCAGCGGCCAGCTAAAACTTTCGGGCTGAAAATCAACGCCACCGGTATCCAGCTTTAAAGCCGCTAAAATCGCTTTCAGTAATACCAGATCTTCTGCATTGAGTCGCTCCGATTTCTGATGCGGCACCTCGTCGATTACCGCGAGTTTCTCACTAATTCGAAAATAGCGAAGCTTGAACCTTAGTTCATTTTCTGCTTCGGCAACGATGCTTTCTTCACTTGTCGCCAGAGTTTTTGATTCTTCCCCATTCACCTGCTTCAGGCGGCTGCCAGCGAGGCTAATGGCCGCCGTCGATTCGGAACGTGGCGGTTTGAGCGAACGAGGGACCCTTGCTATTCCAGCGTTTTTGGCTGCGCTCTCGCTGGTCTCTTTAACGCCTTCTGCCGGCCTGCTTTCTACTCCCCTGCTTTCTATTCCTTTTTCTACCCGCGCCACTAACCCCGCTGCATAACTGCGCTCTGGCTTAATCGATAACCCGGCGCTTGCTTGCCTTGCGCTGCCTGGATCAAGCTTTTGCAGAGTTTCAAGGGGAAATTCATAAGCCGGGGAGGGTTTCGCGCCGAGCAAAATGGATTTCGGGAAGTAAGTCTGAATGCCCATCACCTTGAGATAGGCTTGACGTTGTACTTCGTTCATAGCGGAGGATTAATCAGAGAAACCAGCCTGTGAATATACGCGTTTGCGACTGCCACAACAATACAATCAAAGCTTCATCTCCCTGCCGGACAAGTAAATTCCTCTGCGAATTGAAGTCGCGGTCTTTTCATGCTTGAATCCGCCTTCATTGCACTATAGGTCAGGTCATTGCTTAAAATAGATTGTTCCTTGAAATAGGCAGTTCCATGAAAGCGATAGTTTGCAAATCTTATGGCCCACCCGAAAACTTGCTTCTGCAAGAGGTGGAGGATCCCATTGCCGGGGAGAATGAAGCCGTGGTTGAAGTTTATGCCGCCTCGCTAAATTTTCCGGACGGCTTGCAGATTCAGGGAAAATATCAATACCAACCTCCGCTGCCTTTTTCTCCCGGCTCGGAAGTCGGTGGCATCATTAAATCCGTTGGCCCTGGCCTCAAAGATTTTAAACCGGGGGACAGGGTCATGGCCACACCCGGCATTGGCGGTCTGGCTGAACAGGTGTTGGTAAAAGCCGATGGCCTGCGCAAGATTCCTGAGCGCATGGATTTCAAAACGGCTGCCGGCTTTGCAATGGTATATACCACAGCCTACTACGCCCTGAAGCAACGCGCTCAACTACAGGCGGGTGAAACTCTATTGGTGCTTGGTGCCAGCGGCGGTGTTGGCCTCGCGGCGGTTGAGCTAGGCAAATTAATGGGAGCAAGAGTCATTGCCGCTGCGAGCTCGGATGAGAAGCTTGAATTCGTCAATCGCCTGCATCCTGATGCCCTGCTAAATTATGCAGATTCAGATCTAAAAGAGAAGGTAAAAGCCTTGACTGGCGATAAGGGCGCCGACGTGATTTATGACCCTGTCGGTGGCGACTTATTTGATCAAAGCTGTCGCTGCATCAATTGGAACGGCAGATTGTTAGTGATTGGATTTGCCAGTGGCCGCATCCCCGAATACAAGGCAAATTTAGCCCTGCTAAAGGGCGCTTCGATGGTAGGGGTATTCCTTGGCCGATTTCGTAAGGAGGAGCCCGCCGAATATGAAAAGAATTTTGCCGATTTACTCACACTGTACGAACAGGGAAAGCTGTCTCCAATTGTAACCGAGTCTTTTCCGATGACTGATTATGTCGACGCCTTTAAGGTATTCTCCCAACGCAGAGTGATGGGCAAAGTAACACTGGAAATCAAGGCCGAATAAGGGTCTCCTCAGAACCAAATTTATGTATACAGAAGAACAAATTCGTCAGGATCTGGCCAAGCTTAAATTAATTGCTGCCGAGCATAAGGCACCGGGCGCCGCGCTGGAAACGGAAACCATCACCATTGAGGGCGTGGAACAGGACGTATTTTCCCATATTCCGAGCAATCTTGGAGAACTCTATGCTCTGGGTCTGGAAGCCCCCGACCGGACATTCCTTGTCTATCAGCAGGAACGCTATAGCTTCGCCGAAACACTGGATATGGCTCTGCGCATGGCGCGGGTGCTGAAAGAGCAATTCGATATCTGTTTGGGCGACAGGGTCGCGATATGTGCGCGAAATTCCCCGGAATGGTGTATCAGTTACATGGCCATCACCCTATTGGGTGCTATCGCCGTACCGATGAACTCCTGGTGGAAAACGTCGGAATTGAAATATGGACTGAGCGACAGCGGCAGCAAACTTTGTTTCCTCGATCCCCCGCGACTAAAGCTGGTTTTACCTTTTCTTGACCCGCTTCAGGATCAGATTATTTTGATCAAACCTGAAGCCGAGGCAGAATTCCCTGAATTTTATCAACTGATCAAATCCGTTGCCCCATTGTCCACAGCGGAATTGAACGCTATCCAGGTACTACCGGAAGCGAGCGCATCGATAATGTATACTTCAGGATCCACCGGTATGCCCAAGGGCGTACTCTCGACTCACCGCAATATTATCAATGCCCTGTATAGCTGGAAATTTGTCAAGGAAATTGGCGACATCCTGCGGCCCGAACTGCTCGAAGAAAATCCAGAGTTTGATCCTGCTCTGCTGGCGAATGTTCCCCTGTTCCATGTTACCGGCAGTCATGCTCAGTTCCTGGCCTGCTTCGTCTACCTGCGCAAGTTTGTAATGATGTATAAGTGGGATGCAGAAAAAGCACTGCAGTTGGTGGAGACAGAACGCATATCGATATTCCATGGCGTGCCAACCATGACCTGGGAAATCATGCAGTCTGACAAGTTCGACTCCACCGATTTAAGTAGCTTACGTGGCGTCGCAAGCGGAGGCGCCTCTCGGCCGCCCGAGCATCTCAGCATGATGCTGCAAAAGTTTCCGGCTAAGGCTATTCCCGGCCTCGGCTATGGATTAACGGAAACCAACGCCATCGGCGCGATTATTTCTGGCGCGTTTTATGCCGCCAAACCCAATAGCACAGGCAGACCCACCCCTCCACTAACCAGCATCAAGATTGTCGATGAAAATGACAAGACTCTGGAACAAGGGCAGGTTGGCGAAATCTGTATAAAAGGACCCACCATCATGAAGGGCTATTGGAACAAGCCCGAAGCGACAGCGGAGGTTATTAAGGATGGCTGGTTTTACACCGGCGATATCGGCATGCTGGACGAGCTGGGTTTTCTCATTATTCTTGATCGCGCGAAGGACATTGTGATTCGCGGTGGAGAGAATATCGGCTGTGCTGAGGTTGAGTATGCGATTAGCGAACATTCGGCTGTCAACGAAGTATACGTCTACGGCATCCCGGACCAGCGACTGGGAGAAATCCCCTGCGCCTCCATTATGCTGATAGCTGGCAGTCAATTAAATGCCCAAGAATTACATGCATTCCTGGCGGATCGCCTTGCTAACTTTAAGATTCCCGCGCTAACATTCTTCCAGTATGAACAACTGCCTCGAATAGCAAGTGGGAAGATCGCCAAGAAAGAACTGCGCCAGCAAACTATTGATTCGCTGGCTAGTGCCGTGTCCTGAATAGACAGAGGCCCTGAATAGACAGAGGCCGCATACCGCCAACAGGCTGTTTCTGGCCATGCAATGCCTGCCTAATCCAGCGCTTTCCGGACTTAAAGTCACGATCTGTAACCGATCTCTTTAAATCATTGAAAAATTTTCTAAATTATATTGAAGTATCGACGTCATACTAACGATAATCTAGATTATGGGCTTAGGTTCAGCATAAGCTCATTAATTACCCAACACAGCGAGAATTGCCATGCAAGAACAAGAATGGGATGACTCCATCGAAGACGCCAAAGAATTTTTTGAGGCTGGAGCAATACTGCCCGATGAAGACTCCGAAGAAAAAACACCCAATCCGGTATCGAAGTCTCATATTACCGAACTGCGCCGACGCATCGAAGATCGAATCGAAAGCAAACGCATAGCCCAGGAATTCGACTATGACGAACTCGGCGAGCTCGGTGATTTCGACGACTTCGACGATTTCAACGACTTCGATGATTACGACGAGCTCACCGATAGCCTACAGTAGGCCTTACTGAGACTTGCCTCCTTCTCCAGGCGCAGATTGCCAGCTCACTCTGCCAAGCTTCAGGCGTGTCCTGTTAAGGCTCTGTGAGGCTCTGGAAAATCCACAAAAAACCGCTACCAAGTAATCTGCATAATTAGTATGATTGATGGCTTGTCAGTCTAGAAATATGAACAATGACGTATTGTGTAGCAATATCGGTGGATGCCGGGATGGTGTTTTGCTCGGATTCACTCACCAACGCTGGCATTGATCAGGTGTCCACTTACAGCAAAATGTTCCACTTTGGAATTGAGGGCGAACGGCAGTTTGTTATTCTCACTGCGGGTAATTTAGCCACCAGTCAAGCCACGATAGCCAGAGTTAAAATCGACATTAAGCAGAATGCCGAGGTTAATCTTCTCAATATTGGCAGCATAGAAGAAGCGGCTGACTATCTGGGAGACCTCAGCCGTGTGCAGCAGGAAAAACGCACAATCGAAGGCAAGAAATTTGAAGCCAGTTTTATTATTGGCGGACAAATTGGTAGTGCCAAGCACGAAATTATTTTGGTCTATCCGGAAGGGAATCACATTACCACTTCCATGGATACGCCTTATCTTCAGATCGGTGAGAGTAAGTATGGCAAACCGATACTCGACCGAATTCTAACACCCGCTCTGGATCTGGACACCTGCGCCTTATGCGCCCTCGTATCCATGGATTCAACCCTGAGAAGTAATCTTAGTGTAGGACCACCGATTGAAACCCTGGTTTATAAAACCGGGAGCCTTACTGTAACCAATTATCACAGATTTGACGGGGACAGTGAATTTTTACGCGACCTGAAAAAATCCTGGGATCAACTCCTGAAGAACGCCTTTGTGCAATTGCCTCCACTAAAATGGGCAACTAACTGGGATAAATCAGGCCGTGAACGAAGCGGAGCTTCTTAAGCGTCAGCTTCGATAATACAAAGGGGTAAGCATCCTCTAATCCCATACTCCTGTTTAGCGCATTCAAAATAACCGCCAGTTCAGACCACTTGGCGAGAGTTTCATCGAACTCATCGAAATGTGATGACCCCAGTTTCTGATCGTAGGCAGCGGCGGTATCCAGCGTATCTATCATGTGCAGATAATGCGCCCAAACCTCTGCCCAGTCTTCCAGAGGATGGGACTGAGCATAGTGACTAATCATTGCCGGGTCATGGGGAATGGCATCTTTGCTGGCATAGTAGTTCTTTAAAGCCGCAGCATAGTCTGCCCTTTCATCGCCAAACAGCGCACGGAACCGGGTCAGCAATTCATCGCCGAAAACAAGCTTATCGAAGTAGTAGTGACCGCTCTCGTGTCGAAAATGCCCGAGCAGAGTGCGATACAATTCACCGGTATAGGCGCGAGTGATTTCCCGATTAACCTTATCCGCTTCCGCTGTATTCACCGTAATCATGCCATTGTAATGGCCAGTGGCAACATGCTCCTCGAAAACTCCCGGATTAGTTCGCTGATCCTCGATAAAACTGAATGCCAAACCCTTTGGATCATTAGCCCTTCCCAACACGGGAAGCTTCAATACCAGCAACGAATATATTAGCCTTCGTTTTGCCTGCTCCAGATTTTTCCACCAACGCCTTCTTTTCGGCTCCAGCAGATTAGGTATTGTATGGTTCAAACTACAGGACAGGCAGTAAGAGTTTTGCGGTTCGGTCACAAACCAGTTGCACACGTCGAAGTCCGCCGCGTTCTTGCAAAGTTTTAATTCGACTGAAGCAGAGCAATGAGGGTTCTCATCAGAGAAGGGGTACAACTCGAAAGCCGATGGATCAAACCCCAGTTGGCGATCGCAATTCAAGCATCGAGTATTCTCGAAAAACAGGGGCTGACCACAACTGCAAGTGAATTTTTTCATTAATT
Organism: Pseudohongiella sp.; assembly: GCA_013204155.1. Taxonomy (GTDB): domain Bacteria; phylum Pseudomonadota; class Gammaproteobacteria; order Pseudomonadales; family Pseudohongiellaceae; genus UBA9145. The sequence continues at coordinate 30,114 of JABMOK010000090.1, forward strand.
ATTTGTTGGGAAGAAACCAGGTTTTTGCAATTTCCTGATGGATCATGGCGATCTCCAGCTGTAGACGGTCAATATACGGCAACAACCCCCGATCCAGTAATTGATCGATCTTCCCTTGTCGCACAATCCGCAGCGTCTTCTCAACTTGTTTGGAAACTTTCGTGTTATTCGGTAATTTCCCCAACACTTTAGTTAAGGTGACTAAAGCATGAGTGACGGCGCGGGGAAATTCCTCATCCTGCAACAAAAATTTAACAACATCTTCGGCATTGACCCGGTGCTTAACATTTTGCCGATACATTTGATAAGCGCTCTGGGAACGCAATATATTCATCCATAAGGTATTTTCATAGGGTTCGTTGACTTCAGGCAGCACGTCAGCACCGCTCAGCGCGGGTAATAGATTACCTGATCCTACATCGACAATACGGGTGGTCATGTCAGCGCGTTCCAGACTGCGGCCCAACCGAACGAAGCTATAGGCGGCTCCCCTGCTCATAGAGCCGGCCATGAGCCCGGAAATCTGCTGACAACTGGCGATTATCTTTTCCAGCAATTCATGCCGCGGTCCTCTGGCAACACCATTAGCCAAATTTTCTTTAGCAAAAAAATACAGATTGTTTATCTGTTCAAACGCTTCCATGGGCATAATTTCGCGCGTGGTGCGAGCATTCTCACGAGTAAGAGCCAGCATATCGAGTACCGAATAGCCGTTATTGTCGGATAGCAGAAAACGTATTACGTTGCGTTCCAGCGCCTGCTTGTACTTCGCGTCGAATGCCTCGTCGGTGCCGGTTATCTCCACTAGAGAATGCCAACCCAATTTCGTCCGCGGCGGAAGGTCCAATAACAGCGTTGAAAATACATTTAACAGGCGCGCCATATTCTCGGCCCGTTCAAGATATCGAGCTTGCCAATAAACACGTTCTGCGACACGAGAAAGCATAATGTCTAATTGTCCCCTACAATCCAGGTATCTTTACTACCGCCACCCTGAGATGAATTAACAATATAAGAGCCTTTAACCATCGCGACTCGCGTCAGCCCGCCTGCGGTTACATAGGATTTATCGGCCTGCAAGACAAACGGTCGCAAATCTACATGTCTGGGCTCCACCGTCCTGTCGCATAATACGGGAACCGTGGACAATGAAATCAACGGCTGTGCCATATAATTTCTCGGATCAGCTTTAATCCTGCGGGCAAATTCCGCCAACTCTTTCTTGCTCGCCTGGGGCCCAATTAACATGCCGTAGCCCCCAGATTCATTGGCAGGCTTCACCACCAACTTATCGAGATTCTGCAATACATACTGCCGCTGCAGTTTGTCGATACAAAGAAAACTGGGGACATTGGGAAGAATAGGATCTTCACCCAAATAGTATTTAATGAACTGTGGAACATAGGTGTAAATAATTTTATCGTCGGCTACGCCAGCGCCTGGCGCATTTGCCAAGGCGACATTACCTTTGACCCAGGCTTTGAATAAACCACTGACTCCTAGCACTGAATCTTTGTTGAAAACCGACGGATCCAGAAATAAGTCATCGATGCGTCTATAGATGACATCTACCTGCGACAAGCCATCAATCGTTTTCATAAATACTTTGTCTTTCTCAACTATCAAGTCACTGCCTTCCACTAACTCTGCGCCCATTCTCTGCGCCAGATAAGAGTGCTCAAAATAGGCTGAATTAAAAACGCCCGGAGTAAGTACTGCCACCTCAGGATAGTCCGAGGGACGTGGGGAGATGGCGGCGAGGGTATCGAATAATTGATCTGGGTATTCGGTTATCGGTCGAATATTATAGTCATCTTCGAATAGCTCCGGAAATATACGCTTGGTTACTCTGCGATTCTCCAACATATAGGAGACACCAGATGGCACTCTCAAATTGTCTTCTAAAACGCAAAATTCTCCGCTCCCATCTTTGATCAAATCGGTGCCACAAATATGAGCCCATACATCAAATCGCGGCTTAATGCCCATACATTCTTTACGGAAATTACTCGAGTTGAGAATTAATTCTTTAGGGATAATCTTGTCTTTAAAGATTTTTTGCTCATTATAAATATCGTGAATGAAGCAGTTTAATGCGCGCAATCTTTGTTGCAAACCCAGGCTGGTAGAATTCCATTCCTTTTCTGCGATAATTCTCGGAATAATATCGAATGGCCATTCTCTATCGATGTTACCGGCATCGCTGTATACCGTGAAAGAAATTCCCATGGTTTTGATAGCAAGCTCTGCCGCCAGCTTCTTTTGCAATAATTCTTCATGGGTAAGCGACTTAAGATGACTGGCCAATCGACGGGAAGGTTGGCGCGCATAACCAGGAGTGCTGATCATTTCGTCATAAAAGTTTCCCGGATTGTAATTTTTCCAGTTAACGCGCATATCGATGGCTCTGAATGGTAGTCCAAGACCTAAGTTAGTTCATTCCGATGTCGCCCGCAACACATCTGCACATTAGCCAGCATCTCTGTTTGAACGCATCACCCCTTTCCTCTCAATGCCCTGAATAGCAAACCAGGATACTGTTGTGGATTAGTCGTTTAATCTTATCGCTTACAAAAAAGGGGGGCCAAGACAACTCAGAGGAATTCTATAGTGGCCACACTACAAGCAATAACGGCACAGCCACCGCCACAATAATTATCTCGAGAGGCAAGCCCATGCGCCAGTAATCACCAAATTGATACCCACCTGGCCCCATTATCAGGGCGTTATTCTGATGACCTATCGGCGTGAGAAAAGCACATGAGGCGCCGACGGCCACTGCCATCAGGAAGGCATCGGGGTTCACCCCAAGAGTCACAGCAATATTATAGGCGATGGGAGCCATCAGGATCGCAGTGGCTGCATTATTCAAGACATCCGATACAGTCATGGTGATAATCAGTAACAAGGCAAGGATTAGTGATGGAGGCAGGTCTCCCGCTACGGCGAGAATCCCATTTACTAACAGAGTGGTGGTTCCCGTAGTTTCCAGAGCACTGCCAAGAGGTATCATCGCACCAAGCAAAATAACTACCGGCCAATCTACACCATCATAAAATTCCCTCACCGGAACTATATTTTGCAGCACCATTGCCACCGTCGCCATTCCCAGGGCTAATTGGATGGATACAAATCCTGAGGCGGTTGCGGCGATTGCAATGACGAAAGTCAGCAGCGCCGGCAGCGCTTTCGACGAGCGGCCTAAGCCCAAATCGCGCGGCGCCAGAGGATAGCAATCCAGTTTTATGATGGCGTCCTGTAATTCCTCGGCTTCGCCGTGCAGCAGCAATACATCGCCGACCTCGAATTTAAAATCACGCAAACGATTTCGATGTGGCGTTCCCGATCGAGAAGCGGCCAGCAAATTCACATCGTATTTTCTATTGAATCGAATCTGGGTTGGAGTTCTACCGAGTATCGGCGAACGAGGCGTTACAACGACTTCTGCAATCTGCGAATCTTCCGAATGTAAAATTTCCTTCTGTGCGTTTTCCGCAGAAAGCAGCTGAAAATTGTGAGCACTGACGAAACTGTCTATATCGTCATGAGATCCTTGCAGCATAAGCAGGTCATTTACTGCGATTTTATGTCGCCGATAAACAACTGGCATCTTCTCACGTTTATGCACCATGGAAAGCAAGTCCATTTTCTGCTCGGCTAATGCATCCTTTAGCTCTCCTACTGCCTTGCCAACAAAGCTGGTGTCTTTTGTAACTTTTAATTCAAACAGGTATTTTTCAATATCAAATAATTCCAAGCCGGTAGTTTGCTTGCGCACCTTAACCAGTTTCCAACCTATTAGCAGCATGAATAGAATACCGCACACAGCAATTCCCCCGCCTACCGGTGCGAAATCAAACATGGTGAATGCTTCGCCCGTCACTTCCTGTCGATAATTTGCGATGAGAATATTTGGCGGTGTACCGATGAGAGTCACCAGACCACCGAGAATTGAACCAAAAGACAGAGGCATTAATACTGTCGCCGGAGCACGACCCGCCTTGGTAGTAGACTGGATAGCGATTGGCATCAATAAAGCCAACGCCCCCACATTATTCATAAACATAGAAAGAAATGCAGCGAGAAAAGTAAGCACAGCAATATGCAAATAAGGCTGAGAAGAAACCGGCTCGATAACACTTGTAATAAATTCAACTGCTCCGGATTTCGTCAGACCGAAGCTAACAATAAGAACCAATACCACCGTAATAGTGGCCGGATTCCCGAACCCGGAAAATAATTCCGTCTGCGGTACCAGACCAAAAAAACTGGCCGTAAATAGAGCTCCGAGCGCAACTATGTCATAGCGCCACTTGCCCCATACCAGCAATACCAACAGAGAAAAGAGAATCAGCAGCAGAATTATTTGAGCGCCGGTCATATAGAATAGCCACTATCAGACAATATTGAACCCCAGTTCTCCGACACCTTCAATGGTAGCCGTTAGCCTGTCGCCGGCTTGAACAGCAGCAACCCCTGCTGGAGTCCCTGTGTAAATCAAATCACCGGATTTCAGTTCGAAGAATTTGGATAGCTCAGAAATGATTTCAGGCACCGTCCAAATCATCTCATTGATGTTTGCTTGCTGCCTAATCTCATTGTTTATCTTTAGCTGGATTTGAGCATCGACCGGATGACCGCACTCACTACTTGGTCGAATAGACGATATTGGTGCCGACTGATCAAATCCCTTGGCAACATCCCAGGGCCTACCCTTGTTTTTTGCGATAGTTTGTAAGTCTCTACGCGTGAAATCGATTCCAACTGCGTAGCCATAAACACAATCCAGCGCTGATTCCAGCGCTATATCCTTGCCTCCGCTTTTTAGGGCCACAACCAATTCGACTTCATGATGCAAATCATTTGTTGCCTGCGGATAACTCACATCTTCATTTTCCAGCACCAGTGCAGTGGCGGGTTTGCTAAAAAAAACAGGCGGCTCCTGCTTGGGGTCTCCTCCCATTTCCTTAACATGATCTGCATAATTTCTACCCACACAGTAAATGCGATGTACAGGAAAAAAATCTTCAGAGCCGGTTACGGACACGGCGGGCACTGGTTGTGGCGTTACCACGAATTCCATGATTGAATCTCCATACTAACTTTGTTTTTAAACTATCTCCCAAACTACAATCTTACCAGCAAGACCTTTTTTGGATCACTACTTTTTACATCCCAGTTCGACAGCTAAATCTTCATCCGCAGAATTTTGTAGCTCAGGAAAAAGAGTAAACCCCGTTTCCTGTTCTATTATCTGCAAATTGCTCAACTGATCACAATAGTTCGCGGGTTGGGCCAAATCCTGAGGGAATATAAATGCCGCCCGCTGCGTTCCCGCTGCGATGACCTTAAAAAAAGCCGCTGGTCTGTCAGACAAACTATCAGCAGATGTAGCAAGAGTTTGAATACGATACAGCGGGCCACTGAGCACAAACACCTCCCCTACTCGCGCCGCCAGTTCATTTACAGCCTGATCGAGCCGCGACCAGCTGCCGACTCTAAGATCGTTGGGAAGCGATGCCAAATTACTGATGTAATTCAGTTCCGACCAATAGGGAGTGCCGGCAAAACTACTCATTGGAGCCAGCCGCCCCTGATCTTCGGCATTAATGATGATCTCATTAATGCGATAACTGCTATCCTCCCGATCCGTTAAGTCCGGCTGAATAATTCGGGGGGAATTATCTATCAGTTGATCCAGATTAGATTTAGAGGAGAGAAGATTATCCTCGAGCCAAAAACGCGGAAGTAGCGAGGCGACTCCAACGGAGTCCTTGAGCACTCGGTAGGCAATCCAGTCGGCGAGACCGCTGTCGCCATTAATGGAAGCGGCAAATAGATGCCGCACCACAATCTCATTAGCTCCCGTGCCCGCTGGCAAGCTCGATTCCGGACAGCCCGCCATACAATGCGCAATATGAACTGTCTGCGCATTGACCGCGGGCATAAGCGAGAGGATAGCTAGAAGACTAGCCCATTGGATATAGAATTTGACTATGTACTTCATCACACTGCTTCATTAATTCATCACTGAGTTCTACATCGAGTGCTGCCAGAGATTCATCCAGTTGATCTGCTGTTCGCGCGCCGATGATTGTAGACGCCACAAAGTCAAAGTTCATACTCCAGGCTGTGGCTAGCGTAACAGGTGACATACCGGCTTCCTTCGCTATCTCCAGATATTTTGCCGTAGATGCCAAAGTCCCTTCATTTACAAAGCGACTCGACATTGCCCGCTGCCGTGGATTGTCAGCATTATTGTAATCTCCAAATCTGCTATTACTTGGGATTTCCGGCTGATTATATTTTCCGCTTAACACTCCTCCTCCAATTGGTGAGTACGGTAAAAGAGAGACGTGCTCCCTTCTACAAACATTCGCCAGCTCATCCATAAATCGACGATTAAGCAAAGAGAAGTTGTTTTGAATGGATTGAAATTTTGCCAGGCCCTCATATTCAGCCACAGTATTTGCCTTCGTCAGGCCATAGGCATTTTCATTTGAGGTCCCCAGATAACGAACCTTGCCAGATTGCACCAAACGATCCAGAGCCTCCATCGATTCATCGATCGGCACTACCGTGTCGGGCCAGTGCACCTGATACAAATCGATATACTCTGTCCCCAGCCTGCGCAAGGAGCCTTCCACTGCAGTTTCGATATGAAATCTGTCGACAGCGGTCAATCCGTGACGCACCGGGGGTACGAACCATCCGGAAGCGGCGCCAGCGACCTTGGTCGCAATAATCAATGAGTCACGCGGCTTGGTCTTAATCCATTCGCCAAATATTTGCTCTGTAACACCGACAGTCTCCGCATTAGGCGGCACAGGATAGACTTCCGCCGTGTCGTAAAAATTAATGCCGCGCTCGTAGGCTTTTTCCAATATCTTGAATGACTCTTTCTTATCACTCCAGCTGCCGAAACTCATTGTACCCATACAAATTGGGGTGACCCGCAAGCCGCTCTTGCCTATATAACGATATTCCATACTTCTTCCTTCACTTCTTGTTAAAACGAAACTTGCTGTTGGCATTAAAGTTGGTATTTAACTTGTTACTGCTAAGCAAGTGGTTCGCAAATATCACCAAGATAGCCGCCGCCACCACAATAGCTGGCATCCTGAACCTGAATTCGAATGCCATCCGGATCAGAAAAATACACTTCCGGCGTGCCTCCCTCAATGCCCCCTCTATTCGGCATGCGCATGCTTATCCAATGCACCAGAGGCGGTGTGTTACTGGCGCTCTCCCGGGCCGTGAAGCCGTAATCTTCCAGTTTTGTAATGATTGCATCGACATCAAAATCTTTGACACTAAGACATACGTGATCGATGCGGCCCGGCTGCGTCGGCGGCCCATCCTCGCTGCCACCCACATACATAAGAAATTGAATGCCATCACCGACACCGACTATTGGCGAGCCAGGACCCTGATAAGCCTGATAACTCTTACCCAAAATTCGAGTATAAAATTCATTGCCACGGGTGTTATTGGCGAGAAAATTAGTAAAATGACTTAGATCAATTGACTCAAACAGGCCTGCCGTCGGAGCGGGCTCGAGTCGTTCACACACATTGCCCAGTGGCCCGCTTCCGCCACAGTAATCCTCCGCCGATAATTGAAAGACCAGACCCTCGAGACCGGCAAAATATAAATCCTGGGTTCCAGCTACTGAACCACCGGCATCTTGACCGCGGTTGTCCACCCATGAGCGCATTGCCGAATCCAGTGCAGGCTGACCCGGTGCTGGCTTGGTACTGCGCGCAATACCAAAATCGTCCAATTGATCTCGAACGCTCTCTAACTCAAAATCTTCAACACTCAAACCGATATGACTAATACCCGGCTGTTCGCCTGCACGGACCGGAGAAAGAGAAAAGAATCGTGGGCCGTCACCGATACGCAAACAGACCGTATCACCCTGTCGCGCCTGAACCGCAGAGCCAAAGATGTCCTGATAGAACTTCAGCGAACGATCCATGTCCGAAACCCGCAGGCCGAAGCTATGTAATTTCCTAACCGCCACGGGATGGGTTGATTGCTGGGCGAATAAGCCAGGAGCAAATGCCAAGACAGGCAACGCTTTCAGTAGCTTGCGCCGGCTATGACTGATTGATTTAGTCGAAGCCACTAAATCGTGATATTGGGATTTCATGGCGGCTGTCCTCGGGCCTGTTTAAGTCGGGACATCATAGCCAGAGTGCGGTACTAGCGTCTACCTTGAAGCCTACTTATTCTGCTCAATGCGCCCATTTTCAGCCTGCCATTGCTCCATGCCCCCCTGCAGATGGGCGACATTCTCGACACCCATGTTTTGCAATGTTTGCGCCGCCAGTGCTGAACGCCAACCCTTATTGCAATACAGAATAATTTCCTTTGCCTGATCGAATTCTGACCGATAATAGGGACTGTCGGGGTCAATCCAGAACTCGAGCATGCCTCTGGGAATATGCAATGAGGCAGGAATCTTGCCTTCCCTCTTGACCTCTCGCACGTCCCTGAGATCGATCAGCAATAAACCCTCAGTTTGCGCCTGCAGCTTCAGTTCTACTTCTGCCGGGCTAAGGGATTTTACCTGACTCTCCGCCTCCGCGACTAACTGCCTGAAGCCCTTGCTCAATTCCATGTTTTAATCCCTGCTGTTAGTCTTGCGCTACTGGTTTTGCGCGACTTCCTCGCCGGCGAAGGGTTCTTGCGCTCGGTGTCCGAAGAGGAAATTCATCACGCTGGGGCATCCTTCGTGACCGGCCTATTCATAGACAGGATCAGCGCTGTAATCCAGCCTGTGATCGATTGGCTCAGCCGCTCTGCCGGCCCTAACTAACGGCGCGAAGATTTAAGCAGAGCTCCACCGCCGGATACAACCGCGCCAAAAACATTGCCCGCTGAATCCACCGCAACCCCTTCCGGATTGGATCCTTCGGGATAGGCTAGCACCGTGCCATCAATAAAATAGTCGACGATGCCATCCAGCAAACTGCCTACCCGGATACCCGCATGCCAACCAGGATTTCGAGTGTCATCAAACTCAGACTCCGAATCGGCAACGTAGATAGTGTCTTCGTCGGTAATATAAATACCGCTGGGTCGGCTAAAAGATTTGAATTCAGCAATATAATTACCGTCCAGATCGAATATTTGCAGTCGATTATTTCCTCGATCACCCACCACGAGTCTGTTGCGGGAATCGATGTCGAGCGCGTGAGGGGTTTTCATTTTACCCGCCGTTGAGCCCCAACCTCCCCAGTATTTGATCATATTGCCGTTACGATCGTATTTTACGATACGGGCAACCGTATCCGCCGTCGCATCCTCATTTTGACCACTGTGCCCATCACCAACATAAATATTGCCGTCTGCATCGGTCACCACATCGCAGGGAGTTTCTAATAAGGCATCGGTGCCGTCGCCGGCTACGCCCGGTTGCCCAAGGGTCAGCAATACCTCCCCCTCAGGACTCAATTTATACACGGCATGCCCCATGCCACGGGTCGCAGGATTATCCGGGTCTGGGCCACGGGCATCGGTCACCCATATATTGCCATCGCGATCAACATGCGGCCCGTGAGGGAAAAGCATCAGGCCGCCACCGATAGCGCTTACCACATTGCCATTTTGATCTATTTTTACTATTGGATCGACGCTAGAACCAATACAGCTGTTACCGCCGCATCGATCGATAGCCCACAAATGATGACCATCGGGGTCCATATCGACACCGGCAGTAGAGCCCCATTGCCGATCGCCTGGCAGCACAGCCCAGCCATCCTCTGTTGAAAATGGATTGGGGCGCTCATTAATGGGCTCTAATTGCGCAAATGCCACATTCACAGAGAGCATTGCCAGCAATAACCAGGCCGCTCGAGACGTATAGGTTTTGAAAATTATCATGATCGATTCCTCTGCATAGACTTTGCCAGTGCTAATACCGCCACCGGCAATCATCGCCTTTGATGAATTGATTCAGGCTGTAGGGGATAGGATAGAATGGAAAGATTAGAACACAGAACTGACGAATGCAACGCGCCCACTTCTTTTATTGCAAAACCTACTCCTTTTATTGCAAAACCCACTTCTCTTATTGCAAAACCCACTTCTCTTATTGCAAAAGAAGTGGGCGCGAAAAGCAAGTCTGAGAAGGTGAAGCGCAGGAATTGCCGCTGTGCTATCGGGTCACCGTCACGTTGATGTTTTGATAAGTAAACATGGAGCCATCACTGGCTATACCCCGCAACACATATTCACCGGGCTCATCAAAGGTCACCTCAGCAGTCCATCTACCATCTTCCGGCGGCATCGGGATTTCGAAAGGGGGCGACCAGGGGGAATTAGCGTACATCCGTGTATCGGTATAGGTCTTGAACTGCGCTGGATTGAAGCTTGCCGATTCGGCTGGCCCGCGGTAGATAGTCCAGGAAAAGCGCAATCCGGGTCCACTCATCGCAACGATTGAAGAAGGGGGCCGATAGATCTGGCCATTACTTGTCCTCGGTGCGGCTCTTCGAGCCGGGAGATTATCGGGATCGCTGGCTCTCACCGCCAAACTCAGAGGCTGGCCTACTCGAACGCTACGAAAACTTTCACCTTCAACCCGCAATTCCGGGGAAATATTGGTGCGTAGAGAATCGCTCAGGCTGCCGAAATTACCCCCGACCTCGGTGGAAATAACCTGCGGATCGATACGATAATCGGGCTTCAGCGTTCCATAGGCACGGTTTACCTGACCCTGAGTTTTCAGGGTCCAGACCATTTCTTCATCGCCGAAATCTGCCGGCACATCAATGGTAAACAGAAACGGATTACGGCGAGGATAGAAATGCGTCGGCTGGCCCTGATCGGCATCGGAAAAATCAAAACCATCTTTCGCCAGGTCGTCCAGCTCTCCAGCACCCACATTGGAAAAATAATTATCCGCACCAACAGAGATATCGAACTGTTGTTCCCAGTTGGTATTCATATAGCCAAAGAACAACTTATAAGTGCCATCATCATTGGGCCACCAACCTTCGTAGGCTGGCGAGGTAATCTGCTCGCGTAACTGCATGAGCATTGTTTCAGCGACAACCATCTGAGAGCTAAAAATCAGCGCCAGGGTGATTGACGAGGCTGTCTTGAAATTTATCATGCTACCGAGTAGCGAGAATCGTGTATTTCCAGCTTTCATTTTCAATCATTCCCTTGAGCGAGTGTCTGATCTGTTGATACGGGCGCCCAGCACAGGGGACAACTCACATCGTAGTCATTTCTGTCTTTCATATTGGCTCGCCTGACGGCCATCTCCGCCTGAAACTGCTCTTCAGTAAGCTCCACCGAATAGCCCAGATCGATAAACATATTAGAGACAGAACGACGACCACCGCCCGCCCAATTTCTTGAATCTGCAAGATTTGGATTGGCTTTGGTGGTATCAAGATAGCCTATGGTGTGCAATATGGTGCCCTTTGGTAGCAGAGGCGCGGCGTCGTCTTCATACACATATTGCTTCACCCAGTTGTGATCATATCCGACACAACTCAAGGTGAACTGGTTGTGTCCCCAGATCGCTTCCATACACATGCGCACGCCAGGAGCATGCAGATGGGGTTCGAAGGCAATTATTTTGGTGTGTTCCTGTAGTACCACGTAATTATGGAATTCCTGATTGGCTTTATTGGGAACCACATCGATGTCGATGCCGTTTCCCGTGCGTGGTCCACGCTTGCCATATTCAGGCTCATAGCCTACGGGAAAGAATTTAATGCCAAATTCTACGTAGCCGGTGGTGTCACGGCCATTGGAATGCATATGGGTTGCACCCAGGCTCAGCGCAGAATTTGCCGGCATCAAGCGTCCTGCCTTCTCGGGAAAAATATCCGCATTGCGACCCACTTCATGGATTGGCCAGCTGGTGATATTGTCCACGACTTCTCTGCCATCTTCGCTCAAGGTACCGCTGGTGTAGGTTAGATGGTGAACGATGTAGCGCCCGCCTACTGTGCCAGAGCTGGCATCGGCAGGTATATCGTTGATTTCTCGCACCTGAATCGCCTGCACATAGCGATCTTCGGTCAAGCCAGTCGGGACCAGACCAATATCGCCCCACCAGTCCGGACCCACGGCAGGTCGGGAAACGTCAGCAGAACGGAGGATTAAATCTGGCTCTCCAATGGTCCACTCAATGCCTTCGTCAAAACTAAGCAAAGGCGGCTCGTTATCTGGATTACCGCGTGGTGCGCCGTTGTCCGCCCAAGCCTGAATCAGCGCCAGATCGATGTCATCCAGCGAATAGTCATCCTTAAAGCGGGTGATACCAATGTGTTTCTCGGCATAAAAAGGCGGCATGGCACCCATGCGATCTCTGATAGCCGTACGATACTTAATCACTGGCGCCCATGGGCGAACCTGATCGTAAGTCATCAGGGACATCGGCCCGCCGCCACCTGGTCGGTGACAGTTTTGGCAACTGCGTTGCAGAATCGGCGCGATATGATCGGCAAAGGTGACGCTGGCTGGATCTATATCGAAATCGGTGGCGTCATAGTAATGCGGCTGGTGATTAGCAACACTGGCATCGTGAGACTGAGCAACAGCGATCAGCGGTGTAAGCAGCAGCGCGAGAGTCGAACAGATCGTGAGAAAAAATCTGGCTTGCATTGCAGTTTCCCCTTGGTTATTTGGTTAATATCGAAAGTTTGTCATCGGCCCAGTCTATCCGAATTCAGACCAGGAATGTATCTGGATAGTACCGAAAAAGCACTAAAAAGCACAGAAAAGACTGCCCGTAACAAATAGTCACAATGTCGCCGCTGGCGGCCTTATCAGCCCCATTAACACCACTATCAACACCAACTACCAGCACCACTATCAGCACCACTATCAACACCAACTATCAGCACCAACTATCAACACCAACTACAGCGCTCAGAACGGCAGAAATTCTGTGGGATATCCTTCCACAAGCTGAGGAAGAAGCGGCTTTACCCGAGAAGTTTTACTCCTCGGGTAAAGCAAAGGCGGTAAGGGTTGTCCCGGAAGGAATCAGCACGTATTGGCGGCCATCTAATATGTGGGTCATCGGTGCGGCTCCCCAGATTCTGGAGCCGGTTTGGTAATGCCAGAGGTTTTCACCGGACTCGGCATCAAACGCCATCAAATTCCCTTCATGATCGCCGGCAAATACCAGTCCTGAAGCAGTTGTCATCACCCCACCAAAGCTGGGCGAAGGATAGGTAAATTCCCAGCGCAACTCGCCGGTATGGACATCCAGCGCCCGAAGTGCACCTGAGCCCTGTTCATTGTCAATAAATACCACACCACCAAATGAGGCCTGACCGGGTGCCAGTTGTGGCTCTTCAGGCACAAAGGTCGCACAGGTTTCCCGTGCCGTCAGAAAGAACAAATCAAGTTCGGGATAGAAAGAAGGCGGCATAAAATTGGTGCCGCCCCAGGGATCCGGCAAACAGCCCTTGCTACCATCATTCAACACTATTGGCCGCCCGTCACTGCCGATCTCCCGCGCCCAGGTAGTGCCGGTAAAAGGTTTACCTAATAGCAACTCACCGGTGACCCTGTCCAGCACATAAAAGAAACCATTGCGATTCGCCTGCATAACAACCGCTCTTGGCTGACCCTGCCACTCGATTTCCGCCAGCACCGGTATCTGATTCGAGTCCCAATCGTGTAAATCATGTGGGGTAAATTGATAGTGCCAACGCAGTTGGCCAGTAGCGGCCTCTAGCGCCACGATCGAATTGGAATAAAGATTGTCACCTGGGCGAGTAGCGCCGAAATAATCGGGATTGGGATTACCCACTCCCCAATAGATCAAATCCAGCTCTGGATCATAGCTGCCGTTCATCCAGGAACCGCCACCCCCTCTGGCGAGAATATCGGCATCGTCAGGCCAGGTTTCGCTGCCTGGCTCGCCGGGCCCGGGTATTGTATTAAAGCGCCATATTCGCTCGCCGGTTACGGGGTCAAAGGCATCGATAAATCCCCGTGTCGCATACTCGCCACCGGAAATACCCACGATAACCTTGCCATCAATAACCAGCGGCGCCATAGTCGCCGCGTAACCTACTCGATAATCTGCTAACACCACGTCCCAAAGAATTTCCCCGCTTCTGCGATCGAGTGACAGCAGGTGCGCATCCAGGGTTACCATGAAAAGGCTATTGCCCAGCATACCAAAGCCACGATTTACCGGGGAGCTGGCGCCATAGGTCAGATCGCTGGGCAGGTTGCGTCGATATTGCCAGAAGCTGCGACCGGTTTTGGCATCGATGGCCCAGGCATAATTGTTCGAGCCGGTGACATACAGAACACCTTCATCAACCAGAGGAGTAGTCTCAAACCCCCGACCTCGGGTGGTGGTACCTGTTTGAAATGTCCAGACAGGCCTGAGCTGCTGGACATTTTCTGGCGTAATTTGAGCCAGTGGACTGTGTCGCTTACTGCTGTAATCGCCCGAGTAAGTGAGCCAGCGTGATGAATCGGCAAAGCCCTGCAGAATATCTTCATAGCTTGGTCCGGAAGAGACAGACCCGGAATTGGCTTGACCCACTACGGCCAGAGGCAGACTCATCAAAACCAGACCAGCGAGCATTCGATTAAGCGGTTTACTGAAGTTTATTGTCTGCATAGTTTACGTATCTGCTTCGGTTGTTTTGTTTATCAGCGCTGCTGATCTAGAAAGCCTAATATATCGTTTAGCTCGGAATCGCTCAGCTCGGCAATGGAGAAAGACGGCATCAGTGAGTTGGGTTCCCGATTCATCTGGCTAAGCTCAGATTTCATAAATCCGCGTAATTGCTGATTACTGTCCATTATCTGAATTGAAAAGGCATCTTCGCTTTTGATTACCCCTTGCACCCGTCCCTGATTAACGCTTAAGAATGAAATCGGCTTATAGCCCCTGCCGATGGAAGCACTCGGTTCTCTTATGGAGCTGGCTATTGAATCCTGAGATCGACGCGCAGTAACCCCCGCAAGATTTGGTCCCAGCGCACTGCCTGCTCCCCCGACGCGATGACACCCGGCACAATTCGCATTAAACAGTCGTTGGCCGGTATCTGCATCGCCGGTAAATGGACGGGTTGCACCACCTGTCGCGATACTACGCAAGTAACTTACCAGCATCCAGATTTCTGTATCGGGAAAGCCGTGAGCAGGCATGATGCTGCCCGGAATTCCATTCTGGATAGTGGCGAAAACCGAGCCATCGGTATTGCCGTCCTGAGTCCAGATCAATGTCAGATCGGGCGCCTCGATGCTGGCAATGCCTTTCGCATCCGCGCCGTGACAGGTGGCGCATTGGGCCCTGAATATCACGCCGCCAGCACCCGCGGCTCTGGGATCGCTGGCGAGCGGATTGTTTTGCTGGGCTTGTGCTACAGACAGGCCGCCGAGTAACAGCAGAGAGACGAGCGCGCAAACGCTGATTCTCATAACGCCGAAGTTAGTAACAAGATAATTTTTGGGTTTCATTATTGCGGCTTATTATTCTTATTGGGTATCACTCAAGTCTCGCCGCAGAATAACACCATCCCAAACTCCTAACCACCCTTGCATTATTGACTCATGTTTAGCTGCTGGCCACCGTTAAACTTGCGGGAAAGGGCAGTAGATCGCATTTCATACTGAGACGCCGTCATTTATTGACATTACCCGGCCGTTGGTTTATCTCTGTCGTTACGCATTTATAAAATCAATAGTGGAGAGCGTGATGGACAATAACAACAGTAAGAAGGCGAAGTCGTCTGCCTGGCAGATACTCACTTCCGTAAGTGTGGCAATGGTACTTGGCTGGCTGGTACTGGGAACCCAATCCAATCCTTCATCAGCGCAGCAGAGCAATTTCATGGGAGGTTCTCCCAAGGTTGCAAACAGCGATGATGTTAGAACTCTGCGCTTGATCTTCCCTGCCGGTGTGCGCTCCAATTGGCACAGCCATTCCTGGGGACAGCTGTTAATGGTAGAGGAAGGCCGAGGCCTGACTCAGGATCGTGGCGGTCCACTGCTGGAGATGCATCCTGGCGAGCCATGGTGGACTCCGTCTGGCAGAGAACACTGGCACGGCGCCTTCCCTTCTGAAGATGTCTTGCAAATGACTATTTATGAAGGTGATGTGGAATGGCTGGAGGGGGTTTCAGACGCTGTCTATAACGCCACTCCGCGCCGACCCTGATCCAGCCCTGATCTTGTCAATCCACAAGAGCAAGACTTAAGCCTGAATAAAAAAGGTGACCCGGTTTCCCGTGTCACCTTTTTTTATATCCGGCTCACCCCTCGCCACGAGCATCCGCTATTCAAGACCCATAACCTGCCTGCAAACAGGGCTTGGTGACCTTCCGCGCTGATAGACCTATACTGATCGACCTGAATTGTATTGATTCTTGGCATCAGGGGGGGGTTGCAATGAAATTCTACAAACGCGCAGCAAAAATAATTGGAATATTAGCTATTGGCTTAATGATCGCTGGATGCGGAGCGGAAGATCCCGCCATGCCAGAGCTAAGTTTCGAAGAATCACTACAGCAGCAACTGATTCAGGCCCGGCCTGGCGATGTCATTGAAATCCCGGCCGGCACCCATGAAATGACTCGCAGCCTTTCGCTCACTGTGCCTGGTGTCACGATTAGAGGCGCCGGCATGGATCGCTCCATTTTGTCATTCAAAAATCAAATTCAGGGCGCGGAGGGCTTGCTGGTAAGCGCGGATGATTTTGTAATTGAAGATCTGGCAATCGAAGACACTGTTGGCGATGCATTAAAAGTTAACGAAAGTGACAACGTTACTATTCGTCGAGTTCGCGCAGAATGGACAGGTGGCGCATTAACCACTAATGGCGCCTACGGCATCTACCCCGTTCAATGCAATAAGGTATTAATTGACGATGTCCTGGTAATAGGCGCATCCGATGCCGGCATCTATGTCGGTCAATCCAGTCAGATTATCGTGCGAAATTCTCGTGTCGAATACAACGTTGCCGGCATAGAGATCGAAAACTCTACCTTCGCCGATGTGCATGACAATATTGCCACCAATAACACTGGCGGGATTCTTATTTTCGACTTGCCCAATCTGCCAGTGCAGGGAGGACGCAACACCCGGGTGTTCGATAATCAGATATTTGCCAATAATACTGCCAACTTTGCCCCCGAAGGCAATATCGTTGCAACAGTGCCAACGGGCACAGGACTGATGATTTTAGCCAATGACAATATTGAAGTATTCGGCAATGACTTCATTGATAACGACAGCGTCAACGTTCTCATCGTCAGCTATTTGATTACCGCACTTCCTATCGATGATCCTGACTATGATCCCTTCCCGGAATCTATTTTCATCCATAACAATCAATTTAGCGGCGGCGGAGAAACGCCCGATTCAGAACCACTGGCGCTGCTGCAGTCAGCTACGGCGCAATCCATTCCAGACGTTGTATGGGACGGAATCCTTGTTGACGGAAAACAGGCCAAGGATATATTGTGCCTGGCAGAGAATGGCGAAGTGACGTTTGTTAATCTGGATGCCAGCAATGGTTTCGCTGCACCCTCATTTGATACCGATGCTCACCGATGTTCACTTCCACGCCTGTCAGTAATTTCATTGAGTCCGGCGGCACAATGATACGCGCACAATTGCGCTTACTGTTTGTGAGCGTAGTGCTCTCCCTGGTTTTTGCCTGCACCGATTCAGGTCCGGTTTTTCATGCCCAAGACAGGCCGCTACGCCTGTCTGAGTGGAATCTCTATTCACTTAGCGCCGATGCCTTAATCCCTAGCGAATCCAGCCTGGTTTTCCGTCCTGCCAACCCGCTTTTTACCGACTATGCGCACAAGTTACGCAGCCTGTGGATTCCTGCGAATACACAGGCGCATTTAGCAGAGGGTGAAATTGACTACCCAGTTGGCACGGTGCTGAGCAAGACCTTTTATTATCCAAAGAATACGCAAGGTGCGATTGAAAAACGCGAAGACCCAGGCCTTGAGAAAATCGATCTCCAGTACAACCAGCTCATCGAGACCAGACTATTGGTACGCAAGGAAATGGGCTGGGATGCTTTCCCCTATGTCTGGAATGACGAACAAACTGAGGCCTTCTTGCGTGTCGCCGGTGCAAGCAAATCAATTCAGCTAACGAGCGAGCAAGGCACTCTCGATTTTGTCTATTTCGTTCCCAATGAAAATCAGTGCGCGGGCTGTCATACCACATCTCATCCCGATGGAGACATGCATCCGCTAGGCGCGATAGCCAGTCAATTAAGTTCGAGCGTTTTCCCTCGAGAAGGATTAATGGAAATTCAGACCGAAATATTGCGGGCGCGAGGTTGGCTAGATGAAATACCTATTCGAATGGAAAGTAAATCCTGGCGCGACGAAAGCTATTCTATCGAGGATCGCGCCCTGGCCTATCTCAACATACATTGCGGTCACTGTCATAACCCCAATGGCGCCGCCGATACTTCCGGCCTGATTCTCGATGGTTCTCACGCAATCAGAATCAACATGGGAGTATGCAAACCCCCGGTTGCCGCTGGCGGTGGATCTGGAGACCTGCTATACGGTATCGTGCCAGGAGCGCCGGAGCAGTCGATTTTGCTGTACCGAATGCAATCGGCCAAGCCTGATGAAATGATGCCCGAACTCGGCAGGTCACTGGTACACGTGGAGGGGGTAGAGCTAATTGGGCGCTGGATATCCGAAATGCCAGGAAGCTGTTAGAATTTTTTTATTTCTCGTACTCACCGGGTAAGTAGTCACGTAGCAAGTAGCAAGTAGCAAGTAAACACATAATAAGTAGACTCTTGGAAAACAGCAGGAAGACTTCTCATGTTCTATAAAACCCTTTTGAAATATTTACCGGCAATCTGCGTACTGCCATTCGCCTTGCTGGCACCACTCTCCTTCGGCGCCGAATTTGGCACAGAAAAAGTTTCCTTCTCCGGCAGAATCGAAACTTCGGCGAGCGCAACAGCCTGCGGTGTTTGCTCTGTTACACATAGCGTGGTGGATACCAGTGGTACATTAAGCCTGCAAATTGGTAATTCCTTCGTCGACTTATCTCTAATCAGCGACGATGAGCAGACCCATCAATTCACCGGCTATTTCTATCAAACAACTGGCCAGTGCGGAATTAACCAGTGCACCCTGTTCGCAATCGAACAGATTGATACACAACAGACCAGGGCATCGTCCTATACTTCCTCCACTGAAAAAATCAGCATACAATCTGTGGTGATCGATGGTAATAGCGATGCAGCATATTCGGTTACGCTTGCGGCGCCTTTTAATGTCGATAGCGCTACTCTACTTTCGCCCGAGAATTTAATTCCCCAGGGGGGCGACTGTTCGGCGCAAGGCGCAGTCTGTAGCAGCGGCACTGTGTGCCTGGCCTACTTCGGTATTGCCGGAGGGCAAGGTCCGGAATTCAAGAGCTGCGAGATTCCCTGTTCACTCCCCGGCGCCTCCTGCCCTCTGGGCCAGTCCTGCACAACCATCGCCGATGGCCCCGGCCTGGTTTGCAGGGTAGACTGAGAATCCAAATCAGAATAAGAAAGCGAACCCTCTCTTGCATCGAAAACTGTTTATTGGCTTAAGCCTGCTGCTTTTATTAGGCTGCTCCGATCAGGGAGGAGTTCGACGAACCTATGTCCTCGCCACAGGAACCACCGGGGGAACCTATTACCCGGTGGGCGTTGCACTGTCTACACTGGTCACTGCCGAGAAAGAATCCGCCTTTGCCCTTACCGCTATTAGCTCCGCCGGCTCGATGGAAAATATTAAACTGCTGCGTGACAATCAGGCACAGTTTGGAATGATCCTCGGTATCTTTGCTGCCTGGGCCTGGGACGGCGAGGGACCTATTCGCAATCCTCAGACTCATCTGCGTAGCATTAGTGGTATGTGGCCCAATGTAGAGCACTTTATTTTGAATTCCGAATTAGTGACAAATGGCACTGTTGCCGATCTCGATAATTTGAATGGCGAACGTTTCGTACTCGGTATGCGCAATTCTGGCGCCGAACAAACCGGCGCCTATATTCTGGAGAAGCTCGGTATCGACTACAAAAATAAATTTAACCTTGCCTATATGGGCTATGGCGCCACATCCGGCGCCATGCAGGACGGCAATATCGTCGGCATGAATATCCCGGCAGGACCCCCGGTTACAGCCATTACCCAAGCCTTTGCGCAATTAAGGGAACGCATTACCATCCTCAATTTTTCTGCCGATGAAATAGCCGCGATCAACCAACAATATCCACTGTGGGACTCCTACCAGCTCGCGCCGGAAACCTATCCCTATCAGAAAGAAGCCGTCACCACCGCATCCAGCTCCAATGTTTTGGTAGTACGCGAAGATGTGTCGGAAGAAATTGTTTATCAGTTCACAAAATTGCTTTGGAACAATCTGGCAACACTACAGGAAATTCACAGTGCCACTCGCGAGATGACCATAGAGAGCGCGTTAAAGGGAATTGCCGTACCCTTGCATCCAGGTGCCTTGCGTTATTACCGCGAACTAGGAATAGATATCCCGGAACACTTGCTAGGAAATTAAGCGACGTCGAGGCAACTGCAAAACCAGTATTTGGTAAAATACTACTATTTAGTAAAAAATGTAGCCAGTACATCGTCCAGAAGTGGGCCCCAATTATCCCAATCGTGACCCTCATCCACTTCACGGTAGGTTAAATCGTATTCCTGAAACTTCAATGTCTGCATAAACTGACGACCGGCCTGGGTATTATCATTTTGAGTTCCAACACTGAGAAACATCTTCAGGGGTAATTTGTCCTGCAACCTATATTGATAAGTCAGATCATCTACCATTTCCGTATTCGCCGGAGACTGCATGGCAATGCCTGCAAAACTCTGGTGCGCCATAAGCCCAAAGCAGGCGCTGTTGCGCCCACCAAATGACAAACCCAGAATAACCCGCCCTTCTCTGTCCGGGTTTGTCGGATAGTCCGCATCAATTTTGTTGAGTAACTCATTGGTAAAGAAGTCGACATAGCTTTGATTACAAAAAAACTGCCGATTACGTCGGTTCTCTGCCAGATTATCCGGATTACGACTATCTACAAACACCACGATCAGCGGGTCGATAGACCCGCTGGTTATTTCGCTATCCAATAATTCGGGCAGCTTACCCTGAGAGATGTACCACTGCCCATCGGTGATATACAGCACTGGCAGTTTTGCATTTCTCCTCACGCGATCAGGCACATAAACGCGATATTGCAAGTCATAACCCAGGGCTTCGCTCTCGATGCGAATATTGTCAGACAAGTCGCCCTGCGCCTGGGAAATTCTTGCAAGCAATAGCAAGACAAGTAAGCTAAAGTTTTTCATGTTGAATTAATCCTGATCGAGTTCTGCAGTGGCTGTCGGCGTGACTATTGCCTGAATTTATTCGCTCTCATCTTCATCGGCACTTCTATTTTCTGTCAACCCCATCAACGAACTCCAGAGTCTACGCATGGCTATGAGCCCCAATAACAGCACGATATTCGCAAACAGAATCGCCGCCAAGGGAAGCCACTCCCGCTCGTCAGTAAATTCTATGAGAAGTCCGAATAAGACCAGGGTAAGCACAAGGGCGATGGTAGGGGCAAAATCTTTCAACCCGGCAGGCTTGACGGTGACGAAAAACTGCGCATTTTCATCGTTGCTTCTGGCACGCCGCAAGCTATTATGAGTAACCCAATTTGCGCTGACAAATATTGAACCCAATACATACAACCACATGACTGAAAACTCACTGCCGACCAGAGAAATCAACATGAATTCCTGAATACCAATAATAAACGGAAGAATGGAGTCTCGCAGGAAAGGCTGCCAGACAAATCCCATTACCATGGTGGAATACATCACCCAGAGTTGCAGTATTCCCAGAAAACAAGCACTAATCATGCCCCAGCCAAGCAGGGATTGAATACCCCAACTCCAGAGAAAGTCACTCTCAACAATCTTCGACCACATTAACTCCAGCGCCAAAGCCTGAATAATACTAATTAAGGTAAGTAATACCGATGGAAAATGGGTTTGCGCTCTGGCTCTTGTTTTATACATAGCTGTACCGCTTTTGTGGATGATGATTAAGCGAAAAGGTGACGATAATGTTCGTCACTAAACCACTCTCTGTCTGGAAAAACCACTATCTAATCTGGAATTCAAAATAAGTATCGGGAAAGGGCTCATTCTCCAGGGTGAAATGCCACCACTCTTGCTGCAGTGGTCTGAAACCTTGCCTAAGCATTACGCGGCGCAATAGCAATCGATTTGCCCGCTGCTGCCCATTCACCTGTGTGCTTGATGGCCATGACTTCAGATCAAAAAAGTCCCAGCGTGTTCCCATATCCAACTCTTGTCCAGAGTCTACTGCAATCAGTGTCAGGTCAAGCGTACTGCCACGAGAATGGCCCGAGCGCTCGGCAATATAGCCATCACGAAACAAATTCTTCTTATCTACCGCGGGATAATAGCGTTGCTTCATTTTAGTATCCGCGAGATTTTCAGCCCAGCGAACGAAATGATCGACTGCCATTTGCGGACGATAACCGTCAAATACTCTTAAACCCAAGCCATAGTTATTCAACTCCCCTTGCACACGTTTAAGCGCATCGGCGGTTGCTTCGGTGACATACACCTTCGCCGCCGCATAACCATCGATTCGGGCACCTACGAAATTGTCCGTAGTGAAATAGCGAACTTCCAGACTAATGGTTGGAATCGCCTGCTGAATATCCACAAATTTATCAGGGATATCTTCCGCCGCGACCAGGGATTTCCACAGCAGCAGCGCCAGAGCGATTCCCAGATGCGCCGACTCCCATAGTAACTTACTGAATATCGCGTTATGTTTATTGGCCATTGCTCCCCTCGCGAGAGCAGTTTAATTCATTCAAAGCTGGAAAACATGGTGCGGCCATTCAATTCGGACTAGAATATCGTTCTTTTTTCGGCACCGACCCCGGCACTAGCACTATCATTTAGCACTACCATTTTGAACTATCATTTAGCACTACCATTTAACACTATCATTTAGCACTACCATTTAGCACTACAGAGTAAAATACATGACGCGAAGAATTTTTCTCATCCTATCAAGCAGCTTCGCGCTGTTATCAGCCTTATTCGCCGCCTTTCAAGTTAGCGCACAGTCAGAACAATTCGGTTCTGCTCTGCATGACTTTGAAGTAACAACGATCGCCGAAGGACTGGAAATTCCCTGGTCAATGAACTGGCTGCCTAACGGCGATATGTTGGTAACCGAACGACCTGGCCGCCTGCGCATCATTCGCAATGGCAGCCTCTTGGCCGCTC
Organism: Pseudohongiella sp.; assembly: GCA_013204155.1. GTDB lineage: Bacteria > Pseudomonadota > Gammaproteobacteria > Pseudomonadales > Pseudohongiellaceae > UBA9145. Next base: position 53,426 of record JABMOK010000090.1, read on the forward strand.
CAGTGGAAGGCATTCCCGCAGTGCACCACGAGGGACAAGGCGGCTTGTTTGAAGTGCTGCCTCATCCTGATTTCGCCTCCAATAAATTACTCTATTTGAGCTATGCCAAGCCACTGTCAAATAATTCAGGCACCACGGTCATCCGCGGTACATTTGAGAATGATCGACTCAGCAATGTCGAAGAGATATTTCAAGCAGATACTCAGGGTCGCAACGGGCACTACGGTGGTCGTCTGGCTTTTGACGATGCTGGCTATTTGTTCCTCACCGTCGGTGAGCGGCAGGCTCCACCTTCGGGTGATTTACAAGCACATCCGGCGCAGGATCTATCTAATCATAATGGTGTGACCATTAGATTACATGATGACGGCCGTGTTCCATCCGACAATCCCTTCGTCGGCCAGCGCGGTGCGCGTCCTGAAATCTGGAGTTACGGACATCGCAACCCCCAAGGCCTGGCATTCCATCCTGTCACTGGTGATTTATGGGAAGGTGAGCATGGTCCACAAGGCGGTGACGAACTCAATATTATCGAAGCTGGAAATAATTACGGCTGGCCGGTTATCGGCTACGGCGTAAACTACGGCCCTGGAATGCCGATCCACGCTTCTCAGCAAGGTCGCGACATGGAACAGCCTGAGCATTTTTGGGTGCCTTCTATTGCCACTTCCGGCCTGATGATTTACAACGGCGATCTTTTCCCCAAGTGGAAGGGCGATATATTTGTCGGTGGTTTAGCCGGCCAACTAATGGCTAGAGTCGATCTTGGTAATGACGGCAAACAAGTCATTCTTCGTGAAACTTTATTGGCCGGCATCGGCAGAATTAGAGATATTCGCGAAGGACCCGATGGTGCAATTTATGTAGCCACGGAAAATCGCGGAATCTTGCGCTTGACCCCTAGCGATTAAACCAGGAAGTGACTGGTTAAAAAGCCCACTTCGGTGGGCTTTTTAATTTGTGTGTCGACAAAAACAGTGAATGCCCAAAGACAGATTGTCGAAAGAAAGGATAGCAAGATGAATGAACTGTTCATAGAAACTGCGACCGTTGCCCTGGCAACTTTTTTCGCCACCATCGGACCCCTGGATGTTGCCGCCGTATTTGCCGGACTGACAGCTACCGACTCACCAAGACGGCGGCGCTCCGTGGCCATTCGCGGCACCTTGATAGCGGGCTGTATTCTATTGCTGTTTGCTCTGGTGGGCGAATCTATGCTGACGGTTCTTGGCATCTCCCTCGCGGCGTTGCGAACCGGCGGCGGAATTCTGCTTCTGTTAATTGGCATTGATATGGTTTTTGCCCGCACCTCAGGCAGCACCACCACCACCGAAGAAGAAGAGCAGGAAGCCATGGGCAAGAGGGATATTTCGGTTTTTCCGATCGCCACGCCGCTCATTGCTGGCCCGGGGGCCATGGGCGCAACCATTCTACTAATGGCCAATACCGAAGGCGAGTTAGTCCTACAGGCAATTGTATTCGCTTCGTTAATAGCCATCCTGATTTTAACTTTTGGCATAATGTTACTCGCCACCAAGATCCAACAATTATTTGGCGTCACTGGCATGCATGTTGTTAGCCGGGTATTTGGCGTATTGCTATCTGCATTGGCTGTGCAATTTATATTTGATGGCATTGCACAAAGTGGATTGTTATCTGCCGCATAAAATTATTTCTCCATTGGCCGATAGCTGGAGAACCGCAGCAACTAAAACTATTGCTATTTAGTGGCAGCTGTTAATAACAAATTTTCAGACGGATTAAAAAACCAATCATTGAATAGACAGTAAACTATTCGATGCTTCCGCCGCCTCGCTTCGCACTGGACAAGCTTCAGGAATAGGTCATCCATAAACACAGGCAATTACTTTGATCGACTGTTTTTAGCCGTAGCTATCAGTAATTGACGATAATTGATTCACTCTTTGCAGGATACAAGCATGGAAGTAAAATTTGCCGACTCAGTAGACGACGTTAAAAGAATTAGCGCTGTTTTATTACAACTTAGGCCGCAGTACACAGAACAGAGCCTGATCGAACAGATTCTGCAGCAGCAACAAAACGGCTATCGAATTGCCTTTGCACAGGACAACGACACCGTGTTATGTGTCGCCGGCTTTGTCATGAGCGAGAAGCTTGCCTGGCAAAAACATATCTACATTGATGATCTGGTCACCAATGCAGATCATCGATCTACCGGGGCGGGGAAATTCCTTATTGATTGGTTCAAGAACTTCGCAAGGGAAAACGGTTGCCAGCAATTACATCTCGATTCTGGCGTACAAAGATTCGCCGCGCACAAATTTTACCTGCGCGAAGGCTTCAGCATAAATAGTCATCATTTCGCCATTTCCAACTTGCATGCTGATTAGAAAAGTAATCCGTTCAGCCCGGGGAGCTGTGCGGGCTATTAAGCTTGCCGTCTTCTCGACGAAGACAAAAACCAAATCCCTTTTCCTGGTTTAAATGGCTATAATCCCGATTTACATATTTCCAATGGTTCAGGACTTTCATGGCGTCAGATAGTAATAAAGTAGGTTTCGTCTCTTTGGGCTGTCCCAAGGCCTTGGTGGATTCAGAGCGAATTCTCACGCAATTGCGTAGAGACGGCTATGATATCGTCCCCAATTACAGTGATGCCGACATTGTTGTAGTAAACACCTGCGGTTTCATTGACAGTGCCAAACAGGAATCTCTGGATGCCATCGGGGAAGCAATTAGCGAGAACGGCAGGGTTATTGTCACCGGATGCCTCGGCGCGCAAGCGGAAGTCATTACCAATGTTCACCCCAAAGTTTTAGGCGTTACTGGCCCCGCGGCCTACGAGCAGGTCGTCAATCAGGTTCATCATTTTCTTCCACAAAGCAGCAATCATGACCCCTTTACCGATCTGGTGCCGCCCCAGGGGATAAAACTTACCCCGCGTCATTATGCCTATTTGAAAATTTCAGAAGGCTGCAACCATCGCTGCAGTTTCTGCATCATTCCCTCCATGCGCGGCGATTTAGTCAGTCGCCCCGTGGGAGATGTTTTGGATGAGGCGCAACGCCTCGCCGATGCCGGTGTCAAAGAACTGTTAGTAATTTCGCAAGACACCAGTGCCTATGGTGTAGATATCAAATACAAGACCGGTTTCTGGCAAGGCCGCCCGGTTAAGGCGAGCATGCAGGGGCTGTGCGAAGCCTTGGCAGAACTGGGCATCTGGGTGCGCCTGCACTATGTCTATCCGTATCCCCATGTAGACAAAATCATCCCCCTGATGGCCGAAGGTAAAATACTGCCCTACCTGGATATACCTTTTCAGCATGCCAGCCTGCCAATTTTAAAGGCCATGAAAAGACCGGCCGCCACCGAAAAAACCCTGGATAGAATTCAACAATGGCGTCAGGCTTGCCCGGATCTAACGCTGCGCAGCACATTCATTGTAGGTTTTCCGGGAGAAACTGACGCCGACTTCGAGGAGCTTCTACAGTTTCTGCAAATAGCACAACTGGATCGCGTCGGCTGTTTCCAGTATTCCCCTGTCGATGGCGCGCAAGCCAATGCCCTGGCCAATCAAATTCCTGAACAAGTAAAACAACAGCGCTGGGAACAATTCATGGCGACCCAGCAAACCATCAGCGCCAAGCGGCTACAGCTGAAGATCGGGCGGGAGATCGAGGTGCTTGTCGATGAGATTGACGAAAAAGGGTTGATCGGTCGGTCGTTTGCCGACGCACCAGAGATCGATGGTACTGTATTTATAGAACATGAGTTTATAGACCCTAAGTTGATAGACCCTAAGTTAATAGAACAGAAGCCTGTTAAACATCAGTCGCAGCCATCTCCCGGAGATATCGTGCGAGTACAGATTACCGCGGCCGATGAGTATGATTTGTATGGAAAGCTGGTTTTATAAACCGCTGGAAAGCCAGTAATCATCGACCCTACAAGCTTATATTGATTTCAAGCAACAGATATTTCTCCGAATGTCGTATGAAGGATAAACAACACCCGTGTAACAGTTGTAACGACACGACATTCAAGGAAAAATTTGATGCATTCTGTTCGCAAGCTGATTTTAGTTTTACTACTGCCTTTTTCATCGCTCTCGATGGCGGACACGCGGGACAATGCTTTGGCATTGTTCTTCTTTGCGGAAAGCGCTTATCCCGAGTTGCTAACTCCTGCTGCGCCGGAAATACAGGAAATTCAGGGAGCCTACGTACGCTATTACAGCGACACCGAAATCTATCTCGGTGTGCAAGGGGATAATATCCTTGCCGTCGGCGGCTCGCTCGGAGCCAATGTGACCTCCTACGGAAAACTGGCAGATTTGATCTCTGTGTTAGATTCCGACATTAGCGATGTGCTGCTCAGCAATCGTCGCGCCGAGTGCAGCTACTACGCAGAAAATAGAATCTCATCGGTACTGGATATCAAGCGCAATATTTTATTCGCCGGCAGTCTGCAATTTACCGTTGAAGGTGAGGAATGCATTATAAACAGTAACAGCATTCCCAATCATGACTTCAACGATAGCTCCGCCTCCTTCGCCACCAATGTCAGCGCAGTTAACGCCGAGTATCGCATTCCAACCACGCCCGCTTTTGCCCCATCAACGACTGCCATTTCATTAACGACAGACAATGCGGTGTTACTCAACGGGGTTAAAGTTGATTTACTCGCCGCCGGCTGTTTCGGCGTCGGCGATGGCAAAATTGGCTGCAACAATATTAACCAGCCGTGGCGTTATGATCCCATGAGCCCACTCGCCCAGTTTGGCACCGATCAGCACAATGCGCATACCCAGCCGGATGGCAGCTATCACTATCATGGCAATCCGCAGGCACTGTTTGATCAAGACCCGAGCAGCGAATCCCCGGTTATTGGCTTTGCCGCCGATGGCTTCCCCCTCTTCGGCAGTTTCATTGACGATGGCGGACAGATACGTGCGGCGACCAGCAGTTTCCAGCTCAAAGCCGGCAGCCGACCAACCGGCAGCGGCAATCCTGCTGGCAACTATGACGGCGAATTCCGCGACGACTATGAATACGTGGCGGGATCAGGTGACCTGGATGAATGCAACGGCATGATGCGCAATGGGGTGTATGGCTATTATGTTATTAACCAACATCCCTGGATATTGGCTTGTTACAAGGGCACACCCAATGCGTCCTTCAACAAGAGTGGTGGTGGCGGACCGCCTTAGCAGGGTCAGCATACACCGAAGGCGGAAGCGATAATGGAGCTTTCGCCTTTTTTTTGCGCTTGATGTTTACCCGTCTTATTACCGCGCGGACAAACCATCGACGAAAAGGATAACAAGGCCTGCTCAGCCTTAGCGGGAGCAAAGTTTGACAGTGCTATAGCGAGATTGCCTAAAAAAAAGTAATCTACGTGCCCGATCACATAACAATCTCTGTCTCTATGAAAGCCGCAATGCTCAAGCTCAGTAGTGGTTTCTTCTCGGCGCTGATCTTCACCTTCTCCTGCTTTGCGCAAGAGAACGCGGAGCAGACCCTGGATAAGCAGCCTCTTATAGAGAACGTCCGCTTAAAGGCCCCGCGACAACCGAGAATACTCGCACCGACTCTTGCGCCTGAAGAAATCGATCAGGCCGTGTTAAACCGCCTTATGCAGGAAATAATCAGGAGCCCGGAAGTGACCAAGATTCGGCTCGGCGTCGATGACGATCAGCTGCAGGATATTTTCGTCGCCGCCTCAAACGCCCGCGGTTTTATCAATGGCAGTGAGATGCAAAATGTACGGGCGATGTGCGATAGCTGGGAACAATCCTCACTGATCGGCGACGCTCGAATCCATGCCGCGCTGGATGCCTATAAAGCCAGAGAACAACTCACTCGCAATTTTATTGCGAAATATTATCGGGTCGTGCTATCCGATATAGAAACAAATTTAAGTGAACAAGCTAAAGCTTCTTTCCAAAACTACATGAATGACAGACGAAGAAGAATGGCGAATGCCGGCGTAGTATCCCGAGGCGCAATTGTGCAAAACCTTTACAATGGTGCGGAAACAATTAACTTTTACTGCCACCGCTAAATCCAATTACTCGAACCAATCATCTGGAGAAAATCCGTGCGCTATAAATGCTTTGCCGTAACAATCGAAAACCAGATCGCCCATGTTGAACTCAATCGTCCCGAGAAACGCAACAGCATGATTGCCGAATTCTGGGAAGAGCTACCGAAAATTATTCGCCAGATAGATACCAATTCGACAGCGAGAGTCATCGTCCTCTCCTCCACCGGCCCCCACTTCAGCTCTGGCATAGACATTTCCATGTTTGGCAGCCGCGTTGAAAACAGCGACGATGCCGCTGCCCAGGAAAAATCGAATCGACAGCGGGGCGCCAAATTTTATGACACCGTCAAGTACATGCAACAAGCCTTTACTTGTTTGGAAGAATGCAGAATCCCCGTGCTGGCGGCAATTCAGGGCGGAGCCATTGGTGGCGGCGTCGATTTAATAAGCGCCTGTGATATGCGCTACATGAGCGCCGATGGTTTTTTTACCATCTATGAAATTAATATTGGCATGACGGCCGATGTGGGAACATTTCCAAGAATTACCAAATTGTTACCGGAAGGCATTGTTAAGGAATTAGCCTACACCGGCAGACGCATGTCAGCCGATGAGGCAAAATCATTAGGGTTTGTAAATGGAGTCTTTCCCGATCAGAAAACCTTGTTAGCCGAGGTAATGAAAATAGCAGAACAAATTGCTAGCAAGGCGCCTTTGGCTATCTACGGCAGCAAGTGCATAATTAACTATTCCAGAGATCACAGCACTGCCGACAGCCTCGATTACATCGGTATCTGGAATGCCAGCATGCTACAAACAGCGGAGATCAATGAAGCGATCTCCGCTGCCGCTGAAAAACGTGAAGCCGATTTCGCTGACTTGCCAGTCAAACGGCTGCATATGGGAATCGGACTAACTGACTAATTGCAAGCTTTACACTAACAAAGGACTCAACCAATGAAGTTCAATTATTTCCAACTACTCACAGGCTGTTTATTCTCCCTGTTTTCCCTGACTACGGCGGCGCAAAGTATTGCCCAGAGTACCTTCGATGCCGCCGAAGCCTGCCAGCAAATAGGCAAGCTGGCGATGGCTGACACCAGAGTTTCCCTCACAGAAATCGTCGAGCAGAATTCATTTACCGCACCCGGCTCCGATAACGCGATAGACACTCCGGCCTTCTGCCGCATCGTTGCGGTGACCTCACCAGCGGTTAATTTCGAGGTATGGCTGCCGCTCTCGGGCTGGAATGGCAAGTATCAGAGTGTGGGCAATGGCGGCATGGCCGGCACCATTAGTTACGCCGCGATGGCGAGCGCCCTGCGCCGAGGCTATGCAACGGCAAGCATAGATACCGGTCATGTCGCCGGGCCCATTCCATTCGATGCCTCTTGGGCCTCTGGCCGTCCCGATCTGATTGAGGATTTTGGTCACCGTGCGCTACATCTCACTACGGTGAACGCGAAACAGGTCACCGAGGCTTTCTATCGGGCTCCACCAAATTATTCCTACTATGTGGGTTGCTCCAAAGGCGGACAGCAGGGACTGATGGAAGCACAGCGTTATCCGGATGATTTCGACGGCATCATCGCCGGTGATCCGGCCAATGATTGGACCCGTTTCTACGCCGGCTCCCATCTGTGGTATTCACAGGCGATGTTGAATGACGAAGCCAGCCATATACCGCCGGCAAAATTACCCGCGCTTGGTGATGCCGTAAACGCCGCCTGTGATGCGCTCGATGGTATCGAGGACGGCATCTTGCAAAATCCACTGGCTTGCAACTTCAAACCCGCGACGCTGACCTGTCCCCTCGGCACCGATGACAATAGCTGCCTTACACCGAAACAGGTTACCGCGGTGGAGAAAATCTGGTCGGGTGTCAGCAACTCAAAAGGCGAATTAATCTATCCCGGACTGGTTCCTGGCGGCGAGGGCTATGCTGGCACCTGGTCTACCTGGGTGAGCGGCCGAGATCCGTTTACCTCTCTGCATTGGCGTGGCGGAGAAGGCTTCTTTCGTTGGTTCGTGTTCGATGATGCGGATTGGGATTTCCGTAACTTCGATTTCGATAAGGATCTGCAATATGCATTGGAAAAAGTAGGACCTGCAGTAGATTCAGACGACCCGGATTTACGTCCGTTTAGAAATAAGGGTGCCAAGCTGATCGTGTATCACGGCTGGAGCGACCCCGATATTTCACCGGTGGCTTCGATTAATTACTACGAGAGTGTAATCGATATAATCGCCGACGATACCAGGGCCATCAATTATCAGAGTGCTCTGAGGGATACGCAGGATTTTTACCGCTTGTTTATGGTACCCGGCATGGCCCATTGCTCCGGCGGCCCGGGCCCCGATCGCTTCGATGCCCTCAGCGCACTGGAAAACTGGGTGGAGCAAGACATCGCTCCGGAAACAATCATCGCTTCGAAGGTAATCGACGGCGAGGTGGTTAGAACCCGACCCCTGTGCGCCTATCCCGAAGTGGCAGCCTACGACGGCAGCGGCAGCACCGACGAGGCGACAAACTTTAGTTGTGTTGTTCCCTAGGCAATTTCAGTAGCCATAGTCAGCGTCTTTCAATCTTCTTATGGTAGTTTGAAAGACGCTTTCCAGTGGCTAGCCGAAACCCTGAACGATCTTGATTGCAACTTCCCGATATCACAGACTTGCTTGCACCCTGATGGTGATTAATCTAAGTTAGCTCTCCTCGACAAGGAGATTGTATGAGCTGGCAAGACGAAGTAGATGAACTGAGGCGCCGCGAAGAACTGGCGAAACAGATGGGCGGCACCGAGCGCATCCAACGTCAGCACGACAACGGTCGCCTTACGGTGCGTGAACGCATCGATGCCCTCGCCGACGAAAATTCCTTTCACGAAATTGGCGCCCTGGCAGGCAAAGCCAGCTACTCCGATGACGGCAAGCTGGAAAATTTCACTCCTTCGAATTTCGTGCTGGGCACAGCCAGAATCAATAATAGAGCGGTTGTTATTGGCGGTGACGACTTCACCGTGCGTGGCGGCGCGGCGGATGCAAAGGTCGGCGACAAGTCTGGCTATGGCGAGCAATACGCGCTGGAGATGCGGCTGCCGCTGGTAAGACTGATCGACGGCAGCGGCGGTGGCGGCAGCGTTAAGACATTAGAGATGGTGGGGCATTCCTACGTCCCTGCCCTGCACGGATTCGAAACCACGATGAAACTAATGGGCCATGTTCCCGTAGTCTGCGCCTGCATGGGCTCGGTGGCCGGCCTCGGCGCCGTACGCACTACTATCTCTCATTTCTCCCTGATGATAAAGAACACCAGCCAGCTTTTTGTCGCCGGCCCGCCGGTAGTGGAGAGAGGCTTCGGCAAGCCGGTAGAAAAGAATGAATTAGGCGGCTCGCATATTCATGCCCATGGCAGCGGCGCAGTTGATAATGAAGTGGAAACGGAACAGGAAGCGTTCGACACTATCGCTCGATTCCTGTCGTATCTACCGCAGAATGTCTGGCAGGCTCCGGCAAGAATTGATTCGACTGATCCAGTAGGCAGACGTGATGAATCCCTACTCTCTGTTATCCCCCGCGACAGGCGCCAGATGTATCAGATAAGAGATGTCATCCACTCGGTAGTCGATGCGGAATCTTTTTTCGAAATAAATCCTGGCTATGGTGAGTCACTGGTCGTTGGTCTGGCGCGTCTGGATGGTTATTCCGTCGGCCTCATGGCCAACGATACTCACTACCATGGTGGCGCGGTTAATGCCACGGCCTCCGAGAAGATGATGCGCTTCGTCGATCTGTGCGACACATTCCATATCCCCCTGCTGAATCTGGTGGACAACCCCGGTTTTCTGATTGGCACCAAGGCCGAAGAAGAAGGCACGGTGCGTCTCGGCAGCCGCGCCCTGATGGCCTGCTACCAGGCATCGATTCCCTGGGTGTCGGTGATTATCCGCCGCTGCTATGGCGTAGCCGGTGCCGGCCACGGCAATGCCGACCGGCTCAATCTGCGCTATGCCTGGCCCTCGGCCGACTGGGGCTCGCTACCCATCGAAGGCGGTGTTCAGGCCGCCTACCGTAGAGACATCGAGGCGGCCGAAGACCCCGCCGCCCGCCGTCGCGAGTTGGAAGACATGCTGGAACAATATCGATCGCCTTTCCGCACTGCGGAAGCCTTCGGCATCGAGGAAATTATTGATCCACGGGATACGCGGCCGCTGATGTGTGAATGGATACGCCGAGCCTATGAGATCATTCCGACACAGCTAGGACCGAAAGCCAGAACGCCACGCCCGTGACATATCGTTGCAGGGAGAGCTGTTCGGCGATTCTGGCGCTATGTTTAAACACCACCAATAATGGAAAAATGGACAGAGTTAAAGGCAAGATCTAAAAAATCATGATCAAAAGGATCAGAGTACTTTGGCCTTCAATCTTTTTACTGATACCAGGCTGCTCCGATTCCTGTGATTAGCTCAGCTTCAACTCATGCTGCCAGGATACAGGCTCACGCAATGCCAAAAAAACCCAAGCCTAACAAATTACGCTGCTTCGTCGGCCTCAAATACTCCTTGCTCGAACAGTTACAGCCACTGATCGACGACCTCAAGGCCTGTGCCAATGATGAAAACAACAAACTGAGAATTACGCCGCCACAGAACCTGCATATCACGCTAAAGTTTCTCGGCTCGGCGAACGAAGATCAGCTTCCATCGATTAAACTCCTGCTTGGGGAACTCGCGTCAAAATATCATTCTTTCGAACTGCAATGCCGGGGAATCGGTATATTCAAGAACTCGATCTGGGTTGGCATAGAACCCGAAGACTACCTGACGTCAATCGCCTCCGAATTAAATGACTCGTTTGCATCATTGGGATTCAACGCGGAACAGAAACCCTACATCCCCCATGTCACCTTGGCCAGATTTGGCCAACAGGCAAAAATTGGACTATCCGCAATGCAGGAGAAATACGTGGGCAAGCAGTGGGGGAACATCAAGGTCGAAAAATTTTACCTGTACAAGTCCGACACCATTCCAGAGGGCGCCAGATACACTATATTAAAAGGCTTTAAATTCGATTCGGGGGCAATAGCCTCCAAGCCAGAGACCCCGTAACAAACTCTGTCGCATAAATTTTTGACCAGCATTAACAACCATATTACAGGCCAGTTCTGGCTCGTTGTTTATTCCACCGGTTCGATGCGCAGCAAGGCGCCGTCTGCTTCGTCGGTTAACACATACAGATAGCCATCTGGCCCCTGTTGCACGTCGCGCACCCGATGATTCAATTCACGCAACAAACCTTCACGCCGAATTTCTTCGCCGCGACTATTAAAGACTATGCGTTCCAGATGACCCGTGCCAGGCAGCCTGCCTTCCATCATTGAGCCGACAAATAAATTGCCCTGCCATGCGGGAAAGTGTTCGCCGCTATAAAAAGTTAACCCCGCCGGCGCAATCGAAGGCCACCACAGTACGGTTGGATTTTCGTACTCGGCAAGCCACGGGGTCTGCGATACCCAATCGCCGCGATACTGGCGACTATAGGAGGCAAGCGGCCAGCCATAGTTCTTCCCAGGCAGAATAATATTGGCTTCGTCACCGCCCTGGGGTCCGTTCTCGCTAGCCCATAGCGCGCCGGTTTCTGGATGCAAAGCCAGCCCCAGTTGATTTCGATGTCCCACTGAATAAACCTCGGGTAAATATTCACCACTGGCAACAAAGGGATTGTCATCCGGCGCCGTGCCATCGGCGTTCAAGCGCAGCAACTTGCCATAATGCACAGCCGGGTCCTGGGCATATTCACCGGTGGCGGCAAACACATAGGAGCCACCGACACTCATCATTAATTTATTGTCGGGGGTGAATAGCAAGGCAGCCGCGGCAATTGCACTATCCACGCCTTTGGCGACGAATATTTCCTCAACCTCCGTTAGCTTGTCCTCTACCAGCCTGGCCCGCGCCAGCGCCACGGCCTGACTCGGTTCACCCTCATGCATGATCGCCTTGGTATAGGTCAGGTAAACCACTTGATCATCATCTGGATGCAGTGCGACAGCCATCAGGCCGGCGCGGAAAACCTCCGAGTAAACCTCAGGCACACCGGGAATGTCTTTCTCTACTAATTTTCCATCCCGCACCAGTCGCAGTTTTCCGCTGTAACGCTCGGTAATCAAGATGTCGCCATTGTCTCGAAACGCCATACCCCAGGGATTTGCCAGGCCTGTCGCAATGGGCACCAGCTTGATCTGCTCCACTTCGAAGGTATTCAGTATCAGCGGTTCAGTAATAGAAGGCGGGGCCGGATTTGTGTTCTGTGCTTGCGCCGTTACGCCACTCATAAACAGGATGATCAGGGACGAGAAAAAACGTAATGGGCGTGATATTAGATGTAATGACATAAGTGACTCTCACTATTATTTACTATTTCTGCAGGCATGCTGGAGAATAAACCCGCTGCCATCTGCCGTCCAGTGGCCGGCGAGAATTCGGCACGGATTTGTCAGCGTCATCGATTTCTGCGATAAATAGACTTTTTTACGCAAGGTAGAGCTAATGAAAGCGGTAAGAGTCAAAGAATACGGCGGCCCCGAGGTGATGTCCTATGAAGAGGTAGAGGTCCCAAGCCTGGGCGCCAAGGATGTATTGGTAAAAATCGAGGCAGCGGGCATCAACTATATCGATACCTATCAGCGTTCCGGCTTGTATCAGATTCCTTTACCCGCCACGCTGGGTCTTGAGGGGGCAGGCACGGTGGAAGAAGTCGGGCCTGAAGTTACCCTGTTCGCGAAGGGTGATCGCGTAGCCTATACCAGTGTCCCGGGCGCCTATGCCGAGTATGCGGCCGTGCCGGAAGAGAAACTGGTCAATCTCCCCGATGGCGTCTCCTTTAATCAAGGCGCTGCCGCGATGTTGCAAGCTTGTACGGCGCACTATCTTTCCCAGTCCACCTACCCCATCAAGAACGGCGATAGCTGCCTGATCCATGCCGCCGCCGGTGGCGTTGGCCTGCTACTGATTCAAATGGCAAAAATGGCCGGTGCTTTTGTTATCGGTACTTGTTCGACCGAAGAAAAAGCTGAGCTCGCCAGAGCGGCAGGTGCCGATGAGGTGATACTCTACTCAGAGAAGGATTTCTTACCGGAAGTGAAACGAATTACCGACGGTCGCGGCGTAAATGTGGTCTATGATTCAGTCGGCAAGGATACTTTCGACAGAAGCATCGATTGTCTTCAGCCCTTGGGCTATATGGTACTTTACGGTAATGCCAGCGGACCGGTGACCGAATTCAATCCAGCCACATTAGGACCCAAGGGTTCCCTGTTCCTGACCCGACCCACTCTATTTGCCTACACCGCCGACAGGAAAAACCTGGTGTGGCGTACCAGTGATGTCTTTAACTGGATCAATGAAGGAAAACTAAAGTTGCGGATTGAACATTTTTTCCCCTTAGCCGAAGCGCAGGAAGCACACCGGGCTCTGGAAGGACGCAAGACAACCGGCAAGGTAATTTTAACACCGTAAAAAGTTCGAGAATTTATTAGCGGCCAGATCAACTACCCTTTTATTGCAGAAGGGTTACTCAACAATTATTAGGTGAATTTTACGTAAAACAAGGAATTGCAAAATGCTAAAACTTAAATCCCTGCTTGCTGCACTGGTGCTGACGCTGTGCTCAGGCCTGCTTGTGGCACAATCTATCGACCTCGGTCGCGGCGCGTTACCGCTGACTGTGCCAGACACTTATGACAGCGACATCCCCAGCCCCTTGATCGTGCTACTGCACGGCTATTCATCGAGCGGCACCGGACAGGATTCCTATATGGGATTCAGCAAGATCGCCGATCGCTATGGATTTCTGCTGGTGTCTCCCGATGGTGACAAAGAAGCGGGTGGTGACGAGAATCGCTTCTGGAACGCCTCTACAGCCTGCTGTAATTTTTTCAGCAGCGAGGTTGATGATTCCGCTTACATCCTCGACATCATCAATACGGTAAAGTCCGAATATAATGTCGACGCAAACCGGGTGTACCTGATCGGTCATTCCAATGGCGGCTTCATGTCTTATCGCGCCGCCTACGATCATTCTGAGACGATTGCTGCAATCGTCAGTCTGGCGGGCGCCAACCACATTGAGCAGCGCGCGGCGCCGGAAAATCCCGTGTATATTCTGCAGATTCATGGCACTGCCGATGGCACCATCGCCTATGAGGGCGATGCTATTCAGGGCAACCCATACCCAAGCGCAATTCAGAGCGTGACGCGTTGGGCCGAATACAATGGCTGTGCTAACAAGGGGGCCAAGCGCGAACTGCGCGACCTGGAGGGCAATATCGCCGGTCACGAATCCTCCGTGTTGCTATTCACCCAAGGTTGCAAGACTGGCGGCTCGGCAGAATTATGGACTATAGCCGGCGGCTCTCATGTGCCGAATCTCTCGGAGACCTTCAGCCAACAGGTGGTTGAGTGGTTATATGCACATCCTAAATCAACGGCCAGTTTCGCCGATTAGTGGCAAGGGATGGGTCGGTAAAAATAGCTTCTGCTATTATTAGCCTGCGGCGAATGCCGACCCGCCTTCCAATGCGCAGTGTTGACGCAGGAGAAAACAACAGCGGCATTAAACAACTACATTAAACAACTACAATAAATAACTACAATAAATAACTACAACAACTCCTCTATCCTATCCATTAGATTATTCATTCTCCGCAGCACAGGTGCATAGGCCTCGGGCTGGGTCATATCCAGCCCCGCTTCTTTAAGTAATATTTCATGGGGGTAGTCTGAACCGCCTGCACTTAACACCCGGATAAAGGCATCACGCACGGCTACATCGCCAGCGAGAAATTGTTCGGCGAACCAGGCCGCACCAGTAATCGAAGTCGCGTACTGGAAAACATAAAAATCATAATAAAAATGCGGAATGAAAGCCCATTCAACGGTGTACGCGTCATCAATGGTTAATACGCCCTGATCGTGGCCATGATAGCGCTTCAGCAACTCGCCATACATCTCGGTGAACCTCGGCCCGGTAAGCGGCTCACCTCTTTCTGCGGCCTGATGAATCGCCAATTCAAACTCGGCAAACATGGTTTGTCGAAAAAACGTGCCGCGGATACTCTCCAGCGCGCCACCTAAATAAAACAATTTTTCTTCGTCGCTGCGGGCATTTTCTATCATGTATTCTTCCAGCAGAATCTCATTAATAGTGGATGCAATCTCCGCAATGAAGGTCGAATATTCTGCATTTTCCCAGGTATTATTCGACTGCGCCAATAGCGTATGTACCGCATGCCCCCATTCGTGTGCAAAGGTAGAGGCTGAATTGTAGTCATCGTTATGGTTGAGTAGCACATAGGGATGTACATCGTAAACCGACCCGTTCATATAGGCGCCAGAGCGTTTCCCCGGTTGCGGATGACTGTGCATCCAATCTTGAGAGAGTCCCTGCTGCAGCAGAGAGAGGTAGGTTTCACCGAATGGCGCTAAGGCGGCGAAGGTAATTTCTTTTGAACGCTCCAGGTCGAACACGCCGGTATTAACCTGCACCAACGGTGGATAGATATCGTAGTAACGCAAATCATCCACACCTAACATGGTGCCACGCAATTTCAGATAGCGATGAAACACCGGCAGCGCTGCATTAACTTGCGTAACCAGTTGCGTATAAATTTCCGGCGGCAGACCGTCGTCGAACAAATTATTCGCTAACACGCCATCATGATTGCGCACCCGCGCGGAAAACAGATTGGACTGTACTTCGGCGGCCAGGGTCGCACCCATACCATCGGCATACTGCTCCCAGGTAGCCCAGAAAGTATCGAAAACCAGCTTCCTGTCGTCACGATTCGCCGTACCACGCCAGCGGCCATAACCCGCCTGACTCAATGTCGCCTCTGTGCCTTCACTCAGTGTTACCGTCGGCCAGGGGATATCTGCATTGGCGAAATTTTCATAAATTTGTTCTGCTGATGAGAGCACCATACTGGCCTGGGCCAGAATAGCCTCGGTTTTCGCATCCAGGGTGTGGGGCGCCTGCCGCAAAATGTCCTGCAACATGAATTCGAAATCTGCCAGACGCGGTTCCTGTGCCAGAAATTGATTTATTTTTGTCTCGCCAACTTCGAGCACCTCCGGCCTAATCCAGGATGTTGCTTCTTCCATATCGGAAAGCAATTGCCGGGCCCTGCCGAAGCGGGCTTGCGCCTGCGCTTGACGCTGGTCGGCGTCTCGCTCCAGAGAGGTATACACATAGGCTCTAGCAACCTCCTTATTAGTAGCTGAATATTCAGCCATAGCCGCCAGCATAGATGCGGCGCTATTGCCCAGACTCCCTTGGTAATTCGGCAGCGCCGCTATGCGTGCAGAAATTTCAGTCATGGCCAGATCCCAGTCATCTACCGAAGCATAGATCTCAGTGAGATCCCACTCGTATCGAACCGTATCATCAGACTGTGCAAACAGGCTTGCTGAACTGAGCAAGAAGCCGATTACCAAGAGGGTATTGAAGGAACGCATGATATTGAATACTCCGAATATTTAAGTAGAAAACCTGGGCACGGGGTTTAGAATAAGTGGTTTAGCCTAAATAGTTCAAATAATTTGAATGGCTAGTTTTGACAGTTAGTTTAGGTTGTTATTTAATTCAATCAGTTACAATAAATTCAATCAGTTACAATAAATTCAATCAGTTACAATAAATTCAATCAGTTACAATAGCAGACGCTTACAATAAAGCGAGTAAGCGAAACGAGATATTAGCGCAATAGCAGGGGTAAGACACATGCCTATTTTAATAAGCCGGACCATTGCTATTTACTTGACACTGAGTCTTACCAGCTTGGCCTGCTTCGCGGCCGAGAATAAAACTGCTGTAGCCGAAGCTATTTCAACTCAAGCCAAGACTTCCAATCGCGAAATTGAACAGATCAATGTAACGGGGCAGCGTACCCTGATGACCATGCGTCACGAGATCATTCGTGAAGAAGATAATCTGTATCGACTCTTCAACGACCTGAACGAAGGCGACAAATTCGATATATTCTGCAAAACCGAAAGATCAACCTATTCCTATATCGCTCAGAGATCATGCGAGCCAGTATTCTTAAGCCAACTGAAGCAACAAAACGCAAGAGTTATGATTTCAGAAACGCGCCAGGCATTCTCAGAGGATGGAATAAACTTTGCGCTGTTGCAAAATGGATTGGATATGGCCGAATCAGCAGGCGAATTGCGCGAACAGGCAACGGGGGATTTTGACGCCATGAACGAGGAAATTCTGCGCATCGCGGTGGAAAATCCCGACTATCTTGCCTCGCTACAAAAGGTCGCTGAATTAAAAACAGCGTATCAGGCCGCCCAAACCAAGCGCTTTGGCAAAGATTAAAAAAGTGATCTTGCTGGCGGGGATTTACGCCGACAATGAATCCCTGCTTGTGCAGCCGCTAACCACTTCGTCTGTTGCCAACGGCTTTTCGGCAAGGTTTGAATCACTGCAAGCTGAATCGACAAGGGCTTGCAAAAAAAATACGGCGGCGCCATCAAATTTAACCGCTAACCGCCGCGACAACGGCACACGTTTAATCTGCCGAGAGAGATTTCAAATAGACCAGCATAGTCTCCGCGTCACTGCATTCAAAGGGATCGCTTTCGCAATTATCAGACTTACCCGGCTCGGCAAAGAGTTTGCTGATTACCCCGTCCTCCACCAGCATGGAGTAACGCCAGGAACGATAGCCAAAACCCAGGTTTTCCTTTTTCACCAACATCCCCATCCCTCTGCTGAAGTCTCCATTCCCATCTGGCAGCATTTGCACCTTGCTTATCTGCAATAATTTGCCCCACTGAAACATCGAGAAAGCATCGTTAACACTCAGACAATAAACCTCATCGATACCCAATTCCTTCAACTCATCGTAATGCGCTTCATAACCCGGCATATGGGTGCTACTGCAGGTGGGAGTGAAGGCACCGGGAAGGGCAAACACGACTACCCTTCGATTGTTGAAAATTTCATCGCTGGCAAGGTCCTTCCACGCAAAGGGATTGTCGCCCTCTCCCGACTCGTCTCTGACACGGGTTTTAAATACGCTATCTGGAACCACTGAATTCATCATCTCTCACCTCACCGAATACTTGATACGAAGCTGCTTACCAACCCCATTGGGAACAATATAGCGCCAATCTTATTATCGGTAAAATGACTTATTACGATTTGGTTGATCGGTATTTACGATTATTAACCAGATAGTTTTTTTGCCGACGAATGGTCGGAAAAACTTAGACATTTGCCGCATTTGCTATTAGTCTCTGCATAACTACAAATTAACAAGGGAACCCCCATGAAATCCCGTACTCAACCTCTTTCTATGCGTCTGCCCACGCTGCTTCTCGGCCTGTCCGCCGCGATCGGCCTGAGCTCTGCTCAAGCACAGGGTGCAGCGCCTACTTTTTACGCCGATGCCCTGCCAGTTTTTCAGAAAAATTGTGTGGCCTGTCATCAGCCAGATGGACCCGATGTGGGTGGCATATCCGCCCCAATGCCGTTAAATGATTATGCGCAAGCGAAGATATGGGCGCCTCTCATCAAGAACGCCCTGATCACCGGCTATATGCCACCCTGGGGTGCCCACGAACGGCATCGCGGCGAATTCAAAGATGAACGCTATATCGATGACGACGAACTTAATTTACTGGTGGCCTGGGTAGACGGCGGTGCTTTGGAAGGCAATCCTGCTGACGCGGCCTCCCACACTCTGGCGGCAAGCGATGGTACTACGGAACTACCGAATTCCGGTTGGTGGATAGGCGACCCCGATCTGGTGGTGCAGTTTGACCGCCCAGTTCACGTCGAAGACGACGTCATGGACTGGCAGCCCACGATACAGATGCCGGTACCTCCCGGCGCACACGATGAGCCAAAATGGGTTGCAAGCGCAGAACTGGATCCCGGTGGTCCCTGGGTTCACCATATCGTTTCCAGTCATATGGGTGTGGGTGTTCCCGGTCGCGGTCCCTTCTCCTATCCTGAAGGTTGGGGCGTGTTATTGCCGGAAGACCCCTTTATTACCGTCAATATGCACTATCACAAGAATCCCGGCGAAGGTACGGCGGTAAATGATCTAACCCGTGCCGGTTTCGTATTTTATAAGGACGGCGCCGTGATCGATCACGTTGTTGAAACCAATTTATTACCGAACAGTGGCTGGACAATTCCGCCAGGTGATCCGAATTACAAGGTCACCAATACCCATGACATCGACGAAGATATCTTTTTGTTATCGATGGGTCCCCACATGCACTATCGCGGCAAGGCCATGCGCTATGAAGTGGAATACCCCGACGGCGAAAGAGAGGTATTGCTGTGGGTTCCCAAATACGATTTTAACTGGCAATTCCTCTACGAATACAAGGAACCAAAATTTATCCCCGCCGGTTCAACTCTGCACATGAGCTGGTGGTTCGATAATTCCAAGGAGAACCGCTGGAATCCTGATCCCATGGCAGCCGTTGAGTATGGGCCTACTACCACGGATGAAATGGCCAATGCGCGGATCTACTTTGCCCCCACCAAGAAGCGCGGCATCGTCGTCGGCGGAGAGATTCCCGGGGATGTATTAGCGGCGGCAAGAGATGACGACGAGAGACGTCGTAGCCGTGCAAATCTTCTGGATCAGAGCAAAGACGATTTGAACTGGCTAACTGAAGATGGCGTAAACGGTCGCTAAGCCGGAGAAGTTTAAGCTAACACAGCCCAATAAGAGGATAGGAATATGGTCACTGCCCGAACCAACACGCAGTTGGCTTTATTCCTGTCCTCTATGAGCTTCCTCAGTCTGCTCCTTATACCAAGCGCCATCGCCCAATCCTCCGACACCTGGATCAACGGCCGTACCGCCGACGGTCAACCCGATCTGCAAGGTCTCTGGACCAACGACACCATCACCCCCATAGAACGTCCTGCTTCAATGGCGGGCAAACAATTTCTTTCCGATGATGAAATTGCCGCCATGGAAGCCAGCATCGCCGAGCGGCGCGCCTTTGCCGACGACAATATTGACGTCGATGTGGGCGGAAACATTGGCGGCTATAACCAGATCTGGCTGGATTCAGGCGACACCGTACTCTCTACCGGTCAGACCTCCATGATCGTCGACCCACCCTCTGGACGTGCACCGATACGCCCCGAGGCCGAGGCCATAAGAGACTATGGTTTCGCCCATGTCGAAGATCACTGGGTAAATCATTCAGTATGGGATCGCTGCATCACCCGTGGTGTACCCGGCTCTATGCTGCCCGCCGGCTACAACAACGCCTACCGAATTATCCAAACTCCCGATACCGTAACAATCGTGCATGAAATGATTCACGATGTCCGCGTCATTCCACTGCAAAAGAGCGCCCATCTGGACTCGAGAATAAAACTGTGGATGGGCGATTCAATTGCCCATTGGGAAGATGAAACCTTAGTGGTTGAAACCACCAATTACAATAACCGCGGAATGATTGCCAGTAGCGCCGCAGGGGGTAGATTAAAAGGGGTGCCTGTTTCTGAAGATTTACACGTGGTAGAAAGGTTCACTCGCGTGAGTGAAGATACAATCATGTGGGAGGCAAGAATTACCGATCCGGTGAATTTCACCCAGCCTTTTACCATTGCTATGCCGCTGACACGCGATGATGAATATGTAATGTATGAATATGCCTGTCACGAAGGCAATCATGCCATATCAAATATCTTGAATGCCGGCCGAGTCGCAGAGCGCTAATTGCCGCGCAAGCCCCTGTATTGCGTTTTAAAACTTTTCTGAATAGCCTTTTTTCTGGCCACGCCTGATAGCCGATCAATCTCAATCAACCATCAAACACAGTCCAGATCAGCTAACCGCGATCGGCTCCCAGGTCTTGTGCCTGGCCTTTACCTCTTCCACCGAATGCTTACAAACGCCAGACTTGGCGATCAACTTGATTTCGCAAACATCGCAGCGCACACATTCTTTGAAGTCAATTTCCGCCATGCGGATCGCGCCTGTCGGACAGCCGCGCTCGCAAACTTTGCACACCTGACACTGTTGCACCCGCGTTATGCGCCAGGGAGAAATCAGTGCCATCACACCCAAAGCCGCGCCCAGGGGACAGGCATAACGACAATAGAAACGGCTAATCATGGAGGACCCTAGCAGAATGCCTAGCAGAATAACCCACAACAGCACAGACTGACTGAAGTAAAAAAGTGTACCGAAAGGTTCAAAATACTGGAAGATGCTCAACTCACTGTAAGTCAGGGAGGTAATAATCAGCATCGCCAATATTCCATACTTGATGTAAATCGCTTTATCGTGAATCGCCTGGGGCAGTTCTCTTTGCCATTTACGCGGCAGAATCCGGGTCATAAAATCCTGCAAGGCACCAAACGGACACAGCGAAGAACAGAACACTCTACCCCAAAACAGAGTGGTCACGATTGTAAACACTATAATCAATAGCAGCGGCAAATCACTAAGAAACATCGATGGACCAAGTTTGATGCCGTTAGTGATATGCGAGATGGAAAGGAATGTGCCGTTATAGAATCCCAGATAACCAAGCGTGTAGGCGAGCGCAACCCAACGAATGGCAGAACTCTTGCGTAAGAACGCCGTCATTACCAAGGCAAACAAAACCAAAAGCGCCGCAACTTCCGACCACTGTGCGTTATTGATCAGACTTTCGAAAACACCCTCTTCCTCGAAGTCAGAAAAATCATTGCGACTCCCACCCTCTGGCAAAAATTCTGCCGGCACCGGTCGGCCCTGAGCCAGGGCAAGCGCCAGCGGCGGAACCTGATATTCAACTTGAGCAATGTCTTCCAGGTTCGTGGCTTCCACACCGGTGTCATACAAAACAGTAAATGGCTGCGCCAGGTCGATCGCCTCATCCAGCACCATCGCTCCGGCAAAACGAACCTTGCCCTCGATCTTGCCTGCATCAGCACTGCCCACATACACAAAACGGCGGCGTTCAATTGAATACACTTCCTCACCTTGCATCACCGCCAGGCGCTCCTGCCTGAATGGAGAGGAGGCATTGCCGTCAATACCGATCAGCACCATATTGCCGTTCGCCACTCGATTACTGGCTTCACGATCGGCGCGAGAATAGTCGGCCGTACCCACCATCAAATCACCAAGTCCTTCCGTCCCCATAAAGGCAATGGTGAGATTCAGCTCACTGCCATCTTCGAGGACTATAGGAAAATCCTTAACCAGGCCCGATTCCTTCATCTCATCCCAGGACTGGGCTTCCAATAGCTGCAAAGCGGTAGCGCCACTGCTGTCACTGGCCGCAAAATCGGAATCAGACAGATAGGCCCGAGCAACACGTCGAGCAGCATTGCGAATTCCTCTGGAAGTCGCCCAGCTGGTAAGTGTGGCGCGCGATACACCATCCACATCGCGACCAACCCTAAAGCCGTCGCTAACCGACATCCCCTTGAACTGAAAAGGAAAGCGCTCAGTGGCGAGAAAATCACCGCGAATGCTCATATAGGATTCGCGATAATACAAAACCTTTATCCCGGTCAGTATTCCCTCAAGGTCCATGCCGACTAACACTTGAATCGGCGCACTATAGCCAATTTCTTCGGGTGGATAATCCGGGGTTTCAAACAGATAACCAATCAGCGGTGCCTCGCCCCCCGCGGGTGCCTCACCAAAGGCTTTATAGACAGGAGGCTCACCGGATTTTTCCGCGAAGCTTTGTGCCGCCGGCATGACTCCCTTCAGCAACTGCAGATCCTCATCGGTTAAACCTGCTTGCCCATAGGCAATCGGTGCTACCAAGGCGAGTACAGTAAATGTGGATAACAGGAAGTGGGAAAGCGGCGGAAACAGGTTCTTAACTGAACTACGGAAGGACATTATTATTATTTTCCTTATTCTAATTCTTGCAGCCGGTACTGTGGATGATCCAGGAAATTGCCCGGTATTTAATCAAATAAACAGCAGCAGGTACATCACGACGAGGATCAATAGTCCAATAGTTACAAATAGTTACAGGATTTTCAGAAGGCACTGTCGATTCCGGGATTTAGCTTGCCCTAGACAGCGCGAGAAAGCAGACAATTTCCGCATAGCGACGGATTTCTTCATAAATAACAAGCAGATAAAAATACGCTAGCCGAGGGCGTGTCTGCAGGTATAATCTTCATTTGCTAAATGAAAGGCGACTATCCCATGCACAGAGTGATCACTACAAGCTCAAAATTCCTCTTCCTACTCTATTTAGGCCTTACACAATTCACTCTTACCCAGGCTGCGGATGAAACGATGTCAAAAAATGAAACGATTATAAGAGAATTTGTTGCCGCCTGGTCCAATCTTGATGCGGATGAATTGGCTACCTACTTTACCGACGATGGCGTCTATTACAATATGCCCACCCAGCCGATTTCAGGCCGCGACAATGTAAAAGCATTCATTGGCAATTTCATAGGTCCCTGGGAAAGTACCGACTGGGAAATTCTTAATATTATTGCTGAAGGCGATATTGTAATGGTAGAACGCATGGATCACACCGTAGCCGCGGGGAAACAGATCGAACTCCCCTGTTTCGGTATTTTTGAAATGAAAAATGGCAAGATAAAGGTATGGCGTGATTACTTTAACCTGGCCACTTATACCAATGCTCTTACCGGCTCGAATTAGCCGTAGGCAAAGGAAGGAAAACCAAGCTCAAAAAGGGGCACTCTTTTATCTGAAGGAGCGCCCCTTTTTTTTAGGCTGATTCAAGCAAAAAAAGGGGCCGGAAAGAGAGGGGCCACGGCTGGAACACAGTCATATTCTGGCTTTACTTGATTATCATCAATCATTGATTTATCTCCCATTGACCTCCCCTCCGGCGTGGAACTAAGATGGGCACAGATATAAACGGGATTTTGAACAAGTCATCGCAGAGGAATTCGATCATGAGCAAGAGAAAACTGTACGAAGACCAGGTAAGAGAAAAACTGCAGCAATTGGAGGGCGAAATTGACAGGCTCAAACAACAGGTCAAAAACGCAGAAGCGGAATTGCTACCTGAGCGACACAGTAAAATTGAAAGCCTGCACTCGCTAAAAGAAGAGACGAAAGAAAAATTTCAGGAATTGCTTGCGGCCAGCGATGATGCCTGGGAGGAACTGCAAGAAGGTGTGGAGCACTATTGGAAAGCGCTGGGCAATGAGCTGAAAGCCTATGATGGTGACCCGGAACATTAGAGGCTCGCCAACAACAGTAGCCAGAGAAGGGGAGCCACGGGCTCCCCTTCTCTTTTGTGACTAAACGGGTAGCCAAAACGGCATCCTGATCTGCTCGAGTAGTATTAACTCCTGCGGGCGCAGCCCGTAATCTGCTATCATGCGCGCCCCGCCATTCAGGACCAAGCAATCGTGACCAATTCTGCATTCTCAACATTAGCCATCAAACCCGAACTGTTATCCAGCATTCAGTCCTTAGACTATGAGGTGATGACGCCAATTCAGGCCCAGAGCCTGCCTGTTCTTCTGGCCGGGCAGGATTTGATCGCTCAGGCAAAAACCGGCAGCGGAAAAACCGCCGCTTTTGCCATCGGCCTGCTTAACAAGCTTGAGGTATTAAACTATCAGACTCAGGCATTGGTGCTATGCCCCACTCGCGAACTGGCAGATCAGGTGAGTAATGAAATTCGCCGCTTGGCCAGAACCATCCCCAACACCAAAATACTGACACTATGTGGCGGCAAACCAATGGGCCCGCAACTGGCCTCTCTGCAACGCGACCCGCATATCGTGGTTGGCACGCCGGGCCGAATACTGAAACATTTAGGCAAGGGCACGCTAAAACTCGATAGCCTGAAAACACTGGTACTGGACGAAGCCGATCGAATGCTTGATATGGGTTTCCATGAGGACATCATGCAAATTATTGACAGCATGCCACGGCAAAGACAGACCCTGTTGTTTTCGGCGACCTATCCCGCTGGGATCAAGAAAATTAGCGATGCCGTGCAGACCGATCCGGTTGATATTCGTGTCGAAGCGTCCCATCACAGCACGCAGATCAAACAGGTCTTCTATGAAATAGAAAAAGGCGAACGAACCAACACGCTGATCGCGTTATTAGAACATTACGCCCCCGAATCCACTCTGGTATTTTGCAACACCAAGCAACAATGCCAGGAACTCGCCGCCGAGTTGCGCCAGCAGGACTTCCACGCGCTTGCCTTGCATGGCGATTTGGAGCAGTTTGACCGCGATCAGGTGCTCGTGCAGTTTTCCAATAACAGCAGCTCGATATTAATCGCCACCGATGTAGCGGCACGCGGACTGGATATCAAAGAACTGGCGGCGGTGATTAATTTCGAATTGACCCGCGATCCGGAAGTGCATATTCATCGAATCGGACGCACCGGCCGAGCGGGCAGCGAAGGCTTGGCCATCAGCCTATTCACCGCATCGGAAACGCAAAGACTCAAAGCAATAGAAGAATATCAAGGTTCCCCGGCAAGCATTGAAAAGCCCTCTTCATTAAAAACCCGTGAAAATTTCAAACTCTATCCGCCGATGGTGACGCTGTTTGTCAACGGCGGGCGTAAAGACAAGGTGCGTGCCGGTGATTTACTCGGCGCGCTCACGGCAAACTCCGTCTTGTCCGGAGAGCAAATTGGCAAGATCACTATATTCGACAAGATTTCCTATATCGCCGTTGAACAGAAGCTGGCGAAGCAAGCGCTGGACATTCTCTCGGAAGGGAAAATCAAGGGCCGCAAGTTTAGAGTTAGACGCCTGCGTTAACCTTACCCAATCAGGTTTTTCAATCACCACACAAACTTTGCCTCGAAACACCGGCAAGCCCGCAGAATCCCGCCTGAAAACTGAAAACTTCCCTGTCACGGAACTTTCATTGCCCATCGCTTGTCTTACCTATAATGAATAGGTATAGTATGCCTATCTATTATAGGTATAAATATAAAGAGACACAGATATGGCAAAAACCAACGCCGCATTCATGTCGGGAGTGCCAGAACTGCTGGTGCTTCGACTACTGTCACGGCAGGAAATGTATGGCTATGAGAATTAGTACGCTCAATTCGGCTGAGCTCTAATGAGTCTATCGCATTAGCGGAAGGCGTGGTCTATCCGACACTACACAGCCTGGAAAGTCGTGGCTTGCTCAAGGCGAAGGAAAAATTGGTCGGCAATCGCTCTCGCGTTTACTACCGCACTACAGCGAAAGGGCAGAAACGATTGCACGAGCTCGAAAACGAATGGGACCGGGTGAGTAACGGCATAGCCGCAATTTTGAGGAGAGTACAATGTCAGAGTTAAACCTGCAGAGAATGAAGATTGAATTGATTCGCGGCGGAGTAGCACCAAAATTTGTTAAGCGCACCCTCGCCGAACTCGACAGCCATTACCGCGATTTGAAAAGTCAGGCCATTGCCGATGGATTCTCAGCAACACAAGCCAGGGAAAAAGCCAATGCGGATATAGGTGATGAAAAAATCTTAATGCGGGAAATTCTGCACAAGCCGGAATTGAAAAGCTGGCTATGGCGATACCCGAAGTCTATTTTCGTACTATCCCCTGTGCTTATTTTGATTCTTTCACTCATCACATCCGGAGCGATTATTTTTATTGTAGACTATTTCCTTGCAGATTTTTCGGGAATGTCTCCCGGGACTGAATTCCCACTATGGGTGAAAGTCTTGGTAGAAATATTATCTATTTTTAATTTTTATCTGCTAACTCCGATACTCGCTGTCGGCATGATATTGATAGCCAAGCAGCGCATGATTCAACTTCATTGGCCAATTATAGGTATCGTGCTATTAATGTTTATTGGTTCAGGCGGGTCGTATGAATTAAATTGGCCAACTCCCCTTGAGCAGGGAAACTTGATTGTAAATTGGGGGTATTCATTTATGCCGCGAGCCTTTCGCGGCTATCATGACCTGCAGAACTACCTGAGTATGTTGAGCACAATTGTCCTATGCACCATCGCCTGGCGGACTTACCGTCCGTTTAAAACAAGCGAAGCACGTTCTTAAACTTTTTAATTTGCAAGACCCACACAAGGGGGCTTCGGCCCCCTTACTTTTTTGCGGACTGGAAAAGCGCCGTAAGCGATTAATTGGGGACAGCCTTCGTCACCCACTTCATTTCCGCATCGAAGAATAAAAACGAATGCCAGGGAAGAAGCTGAGCTCCGTCCCCGGCGGTATTTACGCGCCGATCGGGCGATCGGCGCCGCTTGAGAGTTTAGCTTGCAGGATCCGGCGCAGGAGCAGGATCATCATCATCGTCGTCATCGTCATCGTCATCGTCATCGTCATCGTCGTCGTCGTCGTCGTCGGAAAATCCATCGCCATCCGCGTCATCGTCAACATGGCCATCGCCATCCTGGTCGAAGTCCACGGCTTCATCAGTGATGGTTAGCCCTGTTATATCAATCAAGCCCAGCAAGCCGTTGTACCAGTCATTGATATTAAGTGGGTCGCCAGCAGGATTTGTCAGTATCAAACCTAACTGATAAGTCCCTACAGGCAAGGACTCTACGTCGACCGCGTCCACTGTAAATAGTTTCTGACTATCGCTGCTAGCGTCATCGCTCACAGGAAGTACTATCGCATCAGTCAAGGGGTCACTGTTTGCGTCCACATTGGGATCAGCAGGAGCAGCAGGAGCAACCGGATCAGCAGGATCAGCAGGATCAGCAGGATCAGCAGAACTAGCAGGAAGAAC
>JABMOK010000091.1 GCA_013204155.1 Pseudohongiella sp.
ACACAGCGATCTACCCACATGCACCAAAGAACAAATGGGATGAGTCCATTGCTGTTCTGGCAGGCTTATGCAAAAAGCATCGGGTAGAATTGATCAGTATCGGCAACGGCACCGCTTCCAGGGAAACTGACAAGCTGGCGGGCGAGTTGATTAAACGACATGCAGAATTGAAGTTAACTAAGGCCATGGTGAGTGAAGCCGGTGCCTCGGTGTATTCTGCCTCCGACATTGCGCGAGAAGAATTTCCAGATCTGGATGTCACCGTGCGCGGGGCAATTTCAATCGCCCGGCGTCTGCAAGACCCCTTGGCAGAATTGGTTAAGCTTGATCCGAAGTCGATTGGTGTGGGGCAGTATCAGCATGACGTAAGTCAGGTAAAACTGAGTCAGACTTTGGATGCGGTGGTAGAGGATTGTGTTAACGCAGTGGGAGTCGATGTCAACATGGCGTCGGCCGCGTTGTTAAAACGCGTAGCAGGTTTGAGTTCTTCTATTGCCAGCAACATTGTTAGCTATCGTAACCAATACGGCGAATTCAAATGTCGCGCGGATCTTAAGCTGGTTCCTCGTTTCGGCGAAAAGAGCTTCGAGCAAGCCGCGGGGTTCCTGCGCATTATTAACGGGGAAAACCCTTTGGATGCATCCGCCGTTCATCCTGAGTCCTATAGCGTGGTAGAAAAAATAAGTGCAGATAATAGTAAGACTCTAAGGCAGATTATTGGCGACGTAAAATTTCTTAAAGGTCTTAAGCCCGGTGACTTCGTTGACGAAAAGTTTGGATTGCCAACAGTCTCTGACATTTTGATCGAACTGGAAAAGCCGGGAAGGGATCCGCGGCCCGAATTTAAAACCGCCGACTTTAAAGAAGGCATAGAAAAGATTGGCGATCTTAAGGATGGCATGGTGCTGGAAGGCGTGGTAACTAATGTCACCAACTTTGGCGCATTCGTGGACATCGGTGTGCATCAGGACGGCTTGGTGCATATCTCGGCCTTGGCAGACAGTTTTGTTAAAGATCCCCATAGCGTGGTGAAAACCGGTGATGTGGTTAGAGTAAAAGTGATGGAAGTTGATGAGAAACGAAAGCGGATAGGGCTTTCAATGCGTTTAGATGATGAGGCGCAGGCAACTAAAAAGGCCGTGCCCGATGCCAAGGTAGACGCTTCTAACACTCGATCAAAACGAGTCGCTGACAATCGCAATCAGCAACAAAGTCGAGTGAAGGCGGCGGTAGTCAAGCCCGGGACTCTCGGAGATTTGTTGAAAGACGCGATGAAACGTTAGTTGTGAACATGTCCCTGTGGCTGGGCTGCTTCCAGCCAACTTTTGTTTCTGCCTGTTTTAATTGAAAAATTCGCTTCAGAAAAATTTCCGGCAGGTCGTAGTGCTAATTGAGACGTCGAGGTTGTTAAAGCTGTTGGCCGGTTGCTGCAGCTCACGATGTGCCAGCAAGAACTGTCAGTTGAGCTTCCCCAGGGTGTCACACTCAAAGATTCACCAGCGGGAAAAGCATCGATACAGGCTTTGTTTGGAAACTGCCAGGCGTATCAATAAGATTGATAAGATAAGCTGCAGAAGGAAATTATTTCTTGGAGTTAACTGACAAACAGTCGTTAAAATTATTGGTTATTGACGATGATGAGAGAGTTACCGAGTTTATAGAGCATGTCGTGGAAGGCTACGATATATCGGTGCTCAGTATTAATGACAGCAAACTGGTTGAGAGTAGCTGTAAAAGCTTCGAGCCGGACGCCATTTTTATGGGTCTGGCCCTGCCGGGGTTTTGCGGAGCAAACGTTCTGCATTATCTTTCTGTTTTGGAATGTAAGGCCAAGATATATCTCATTAGTGGTCAGGACCAAATGGCGCTCGATTCTTGTCAGGCTCTGGGTCAGCGGCTGGATTTAAATACAGTTGGCGCCTTGATTAAGCCATTTTCAATAGGGGATGTTCATCAGGCTCTCGCTGTCTGAATAAGAAATATCTGTAGCTCAGGGCTATCCGCCAGCTGAGAACGGGTGTGGCTGGAAATGGTTAGTTTGACAGTGAAGCTGTTTATTCGTGTTATCCGCTATTTCAATACATGTCGTTCCAACATTTGTCGCCGAACCACGGCGCCATAAACATTGCCATTGGCGTCGACACCTACGCCCTCGGCGCCAGAATGGTCATCCCTGAGTGGCTCCATGTCTTCGATGAAGGCGGTGACTGTGCCGTCTACGGCGGAGCCGATACGAATACCTTTCATGATTCCCATTAACTCATTGGCGCCGGTATCTGGACCCGATTCAGAGTCGGCTACATAGAGAGTGTCATCGGGGCTAATAAAAATACCGCTAGGGCGGCCAAACTGTCGCCACTCATCGATGAACTCTCCCTCCTGACTAAAAATCTGAATGCGATTGTTTTCTCTGTCACCTACAAACAAGCGCCCACGGGAATCCATGGCAAGAGTATGTGGCTCGCTGAGTTCTCCGGGAGCAGAGCCTTTGCTGCCCCACTGTTTGATAAAAGACCCGTCGGCAGAAAAATGCATGATGCGGTTATTCAGGCCGCCTCTATGACTCTCGCTGACGAAAATATCGCCATCCGTTGGATCAATGACTACATCATTCGGCTGAAAGAGCAGATCCGGTCCGCCGCCGCCAACGCCTTTTTTTCCCAGGGTCATGAGTATTTCGCCATCCGCACTAAACTTGAACACCTGATGTCCTATTACGTCGTTTCCTCTGGCATCTGTTACCCAAAGATTTCCCTGATAGTCGACACTGGCGCCATGAGGAAAAATAAACAGGCCCTCGCCAAAGGCGTCCAGCAGTTTTCCCGTATAATCGTATTTCAGAATAGGCGCTTCACTGCGTCCTGCGCAGGAATTGTTTACACAGCGATGAATCACGTAGATAAAGCGCCCATCGGGAGAAGGTTCGACCGCGGTAACGGCGGCCCAGTTTGAGTCTTGGGGTAGTTCGCCCCAGTCTCGTTGAGTTTCATAGGGTCTTGGCAGATCGTTGCGCACGCCATGGGCAACGGATTGAGCCGAACCCGAGCTAGAGATTCCTGTCAGCAAGGAAAAAATAAAAAAATGCACGGCGGCTTTCATGGGATTTCCTCAAAAATATTTGGCTTAGGGTGAAAGTTGTTGCTGGCTTGAGCGAAGACTCATAGTCTGTGAAACAGTTAGCCTTTTGAAATACCTAATCTTTGAAAGTGTTTGTACGCCGACTGCAATATTTCAGCTATTGGCTTCATACTATCCAATCACAAATTAATGACAGGCGAAAGATATCACTGAAATTCAAGTAGAGGGAAGGCCTGGGGATGTACTTAAAGCTATTCACTGATTTTCTCTAGCGGAAAATCATTCAGCGCGTCTGTCAGGTTTTGCCGTTGCTTTGATGAGTGATCGAAAAGGTGTCTGGCTCCTGCCCCCGACACCTTATTCCGATCTTTGAGTTTATGTAGTGCTGTTATCGCTGCTGCTGTCGCTATCCCAGTCATCATCGTTCCAATCCCGGTCCGGATAAATGTCTGCCGAATCAGCGTCGGGTGAAGCTTGCGAATCGTTGTAGTATTCGTACACCGTGTCGTCATCGCCGTAGAACCCGTCCCGATCCTTATCACCATCCCACTCCCCATCCTGGTCGACATCACCTTCGAGTGTGGTTGAACTGGAATACACGGCATCGGTATCCAGCAAGCCGGCAAAACCGTTATACCAGTCATCGATATGGGTAGGATCACCACCGGTTCGTACCAATATCAAGGCCAGTTGGTAGGACCCCTCGGCCACGGCCTCAGTGCTTACCGTGTCGAGAAAAAACAGACGAGAAGTCGAAAACGTAGAGTAGTCGTCGATTTTTATTGCGCTGGAGGTTTGACTCTGATCAAACGCAACAACATAAGCCTCTACACCTTGACTCACGAGTAGCGCGGTATCTCCGCCAAAACTGAGGCGGACGTCGAGGGTATCTCCCGGGTAATAGATATGCTGGCGAGTTTCAATTTTACCGCTAATATAACTCGCGTCGTTGGTCAGATTATAGGAATCATTGCTTTCGGCATACACGCTTGCCGCGGCGAACAACAATGTGCCGACAAAAAAGCTGCAACTGGCGAATTGTCTAAAATTGGGTTTCATTTCTCTAACTCCTTTCATTGATTGAGTGACTGGAAGCGTAGGTGTTGAAGCTTAGCTAAACCTTAAGCACAAGGGGCATTGCATCCATACCTTGACGAAGATCAATTTAATTGCAGGTGGGGGTAAGTGCATGCTGTCGAGTGCTGCGCTGGCAGAGTTTGGTCACTTGTTTAAAAGTGGCGCGGAACAAAAAGGCATCGGCTGGTTTTTCGCGCTTGGGGTTGTTGCGAAACGGTAAGAGAAACCGGAGGGATACAAGGGTAGCTCAGTGGAAAATATTGGGCCCCGCTATTTTCTTGATAATGGCCAATCTGATCACATCGGCTTGCCGTTGGTATTGCGTGTCTGCCAGTTGTCAGAGTAATGCCGAGACAGCTATGCTCCCTGCAGGCTAACTGGTAGTCTAACTGGTAGTCTAGTCGTATTCAGAGTTAATAATAATAAATATCAGCAGGGGAATAGGGATCATGAAAGTTCAACTTAGGGCCTTCCAACTTTTTCATTCGCAGACTCTCATCCGTGGCCTTGGCTTCACAATTCTGCTGCTGCTTACAGCAACGGCTTCCGCTCAACGCCTGACCGGAACCGAGAACGGGGAATGGCGTTATCTGGGTGGCGATGCAGGGAATACCCGCTCCTCGCCATTGGATCAGATTAATGCCAGTAATTTCGCGGATCTCGAACAGGCGTGGATTTGGCGCAGTGACAATTTCGGCCCCAACCTCGATTACTTCTCCCGTTCCACTCCTGTGTACGTCGATGGCATGCTGTATACGGTGGCCACGCCGCGCCGCCAGGTGATAGCGATGGACCCCGCCAGCGGAGAGACCCTGTGGACGTTTCGGGAACCGGAAACGATCCGCCATCAACGCTCACCCAGACAGGCTTATGGTAAAGGAGTGGCCTATGCCGAAGTCAATGGCCGCGGTGTCATCTATGTCACCACGCCGGGTTTCTTCCTGTGGGCGCTGGATGCCAAGACGGGTCGGCCATTGGAGAACTGGGGAGAAGCTGTTCCGCTGGATGGATTTGGCGATACCGGGGCAATCGATCTGATTCCCAAATTGGTAGAAGACTGGGGGCCATGGCAAGACTACGTGGTTGCCGGTGGCAGTTATGATCCCGATTACGGTATTCCACGAGAGCTGGGTATGGTTACCGCATCGGCGCCGCCGATTGTGGTGAACGGGGTGGTTGTGGTGCTGGTCGGACATGAGCCTAGCTATGGTCAAACCCGAATCGAAAATGTGCCGGGAGACATCATGGGCTTCGATGCGGAAACCGGCGAATTCATGTGGAAATTCCATTCCATTCCCCGCCCCGGCGAAGTGGGACATGAGACCTGGGAAAATGATGCATGGCGCTTCTCGGGAGATATTTCCAGCTGGGCCCCGGCCTCTGCCGACCCGGATCTGGGTCTGGTGTACATGGTGACGAATGCCTCGACTGTGCAGACTTATGCCGGCCATAGACCCGGCTACAATTTATTCGGCGGCAGCGTGCTGGCATTGGACGTGCAGACCGGCGAGCGCAGGTGGCACTATCAGATTCATCGCAGTGATCAGTGGAATTATGATCTGCCGACTCCGCCCATGCTGATGGATCTGACGGTAGACGGCCAACGTATTCCGGCACTGGTGCAGAACACCAAGCAGGGACTGGTGTTCGCCTTTAACCGGGAAACCGGGGAGCCAATATGGCCGATCGAGGATCGCCCGGTGATCCAGACCGAAGTCCCCGGCAATTACACGGCGCCTACCCAGCCCTATCCCACCCGGCCAGAACCGGTGGATCGGATTGTTATCGACGGACTGACGGAAGAGTTCGTTATCGACTACACACCGGAACTGAAAGAACAGGCGCTGGTGATACTCAACGGTTACCGGGTGGGGGGACTGTATGTGCCTCCGTTACCGAATAACCATGAAAATGATTTTATTAATAATATCGGCTGTATAGGAGGGGGCAACGTCATCCCCCATCAACCGGTAGGCGATCCCAGCACCGGCTTGATGTTCACCTCTCATGCGCGCAGCTGTTTCGCCCCCGGATTCATGCGACCCACCAACGGTGTTGACCGGGATAATCCGAGTTACCCGGAACCGGGGCAAGGCGGTGCCACGCCTAACAAGACCCCCACCACCGGGAGAACAGTGGCGGCCTGGCTACCGGGTGGCGGCGGTGGACTGCCAACTATCGATGGCCTGCGATTATTCAAACCCATGGACAACGAACTCACTGCCTACCAGATGAACACCGGCGATAAGGCCTGGTCCTTGCCAGTGGGTGAAACACCGGATGAAATCA